>JBMYQA010000134.1:0-15147 GCA_049600855.1 Flammeovirgaceae bacterium
AAATCTTCAGATTTACGCTTATAGCAAAGTGTTAAATTACTTCGTTTACAGTGTATTTAAGCAGGTAAATAAAAAAATGCTTCATTCTTTTTGGTTAACTGCTTAATTCAAGTTCCGATACGCAGCAGGGCTCATTCCCGTTTTCGATTTGAAGAGTTTACTGAAGTGTTGGGGATATTCAAAACCGAGGTCAAAGGCAATTTGACTGACCAAATCGGTAGAGCCGAGTAGCCGCGTTTTTGCACGATCAACCACGTGGAGGTGAATGTGTTCTTGCGCACTTTTGCCAGTTTCCTTTTTCAACAAGTCACTCAAATAATTGGGCGACATGTTCATTTCTTCACCACAATACTTTACCGAAGGCAAACCCCTTTCGAGTGGCGCTTTTGAGTCAAAATAACCTTTGAGTAATTGCTCAAAATCGCTCACAAAATCACTATTCAAATTTGTTCGAGTCAAAAATTGCCGATCGTAATAGCGGGTACAGTAATCTAAAAGCAATTCAATGTTAGACACAATCAGCTTTTGGCTGTGCTTATCTAAATTCTGACTATACTCCAATTCAATTTTGGCCAATAAGCCCTCAAGCGATTCCTTTTCCAGTTCTGAAACATGCAAGGCTTCGGTCACATCATACGAGAAATAGCTGTAATCATCAATGGTTTTTCCCAAAGGCGATTTTCGAATCAAATCAGGATGAAAAAATAAAGACCATCCTTTACTTTCGGGATTTAATTCATACTTATCTATCGTGAAGGTTTGACCTGGTTTAATAAAAATCAACGAACCATCTATGTAATCATACGAATTTCGGCCATAACCAATTTCTCCTTCACAACCATCTTTGTAAATAACTTGATAAAAATTGAACCGCACCGTCATGTTGGCAAGGTCATCTCTGGTAAAATCCCTTCCGTGTTGGAGGATGGACACCAAAGGATGCTTGGGACTAGGCAAATTCATAAAGCTATGAATTTGAGCAATGGTATTGAGAACAAAAATTTCTTTCATAGGATGGAGTGAATTAAAATATAAACGCTCTACTCTGTTTTTCCAAGAGCACTCAAGTTCGCCCACCATTCCTCATTCTGATAAGGAGAACCTAGCTCAATACGCTCACCAATATAAGGATGAATGTACTTAAGACCTTTTTCATCACCTGCTGCTTTAAAACGATCAATTGGATCAACCCAAGTATGTACGGCAAGTTTAAATGCTCCCCAATGAATGGGCATGGCTAGTTTAGCTTTTACATCAAGTCCTGCCTGTGCACTTTCTTCTGGCGACATGTGAATTTCACCCCAAGCTGGGTTGTATTGCCCACATTCGAGCATCGCAAAATCAAAAGGGCCAAATCGTTCACCAATGGTTTTAAAGTGATCGCCATAGCCACCATCTCCACTAAAATACAAGCGCTGATGTTCTCCAATAATGCACCAACTCGCCCATTGGGTGGCATCTCGATCGGTAAATCCTCTTCCTGAGAAATGACGTGATGGAGCAGCAACGAGTTTTAATCCCTCGTAAGTCGTTTCTTCCCACCAATCCAGCTCCGTGATTTTTTCAGCAGCTACGCCCCAGTGTTTGAGGTGAGCACCAACGCCAAGGGGCGTAAAGAAGTGCTTCACTTCGGCATCTATTTTCTGAATGGAAGGATAATCCAAATGATCGTAATGATCGTGCGAGATGATGACGGCATCAATGGCTTTTAATTGATCCATAGGAATTGGTTTTTCATAGGGAAATCGCTTAGAGCCAAAAGGGATGGGCGCTGCAATTTTCCCTAACATGGGGTCTATTAATAGCTTTTTCCCCTGAATCTGGATTAAAAAAGCAGAATGTCCAAACCAAGTAACCGTTGTAATACTATCGGGAGCAGCACTGAATTGGTCGTCAAAGCGAACGGGCAATTTTGCTTTAGGCTCTTGATTTTTGCCATAAAAGAAATCGGGCAACACCTTAAATACATCCTTAAGGTTTCCTGTTTGTGTAGGAATAATGTTGACAAAACGATCTTTTTGATAATTTGGCGATTGAGCGATTCGAGTTAAATCTGCACCTTCAGGCTTTTGCCCCATTTGGGGAGCCGTGTTTACAAAGAGGATGACAGCAAGAATGAATAGAGCAACTAGGCTGAATACAATGAGCAACATACGCTTAATGATTTTCCACAGTTTTTGTAACATGTTTCTAAAGAATTATTTTAAAGATACTGTTAAATCTTAAAAGATATTCTAGTAAAAGATATGCTACAAAAGAAGTTAGGAAAAATAGACTTCGTGTATATCTATTCCAGAAAGGCTAATACCTATTCCTGATCGTGATTAAAAAGACACAGCTGAGCATGGAATGGTATGATCGTGATGCATACAGCGAAATCACCAAAATGGCACATTTAGGAAAGAGAAATGTCTGGTTGAAGCAAGTCAGCTTCCAGCGGTTTATGCTGACTAATAGGAAGTTGGATGGTGAAGGTACTTCCTTTGCCAACCTCACTACTGACCATAATGCTCGCTTGATGTTTTTCCAATATGCCATGAACAATGGAAAGTCCTAAGCCTGTACCTTCTCCTACATCTTTTGTTGTAAAAAATGGATCAAAGATTCGATTCATGTCTTCGGGTGTCATGCCAATACCTGAATCTTTAATTTGGATAAAGCACACGTTCTGATTGGCTGTCCACAGTTTAATGTGGATGGTACCCTGCCCAACTATTGCTTGTGCAGCATTGCTGATCAGGTTCATGAAGACCTGATTGATTTGACCAATATGGCATTCGACAGATGGTAGATGAGGTTGATACTCTTTAATTACCTCTATGCGATTTGCCAACTGACTATTTAATATGGTCAACGTAGCTTCGATATTCTCTATTAAGTCTACGCGCTTATATTGATCTTCATCTAAGCGAGAGAATGTGCGTAAACTATAGATGATTTTTTGGGTACGTTGTGCGCCAAGCAGAATATCATCAACTAGTCCGCGAACATCGTCTTCTAGTTCTTCAAAATATAATTCATTTTTTAACTCATGAATGGATGCGAGCAAGGGAATCAGTTCATCGTAAGATTTCACTTGTTCCAGCTCTGTGTATTTATTGACAATGCTAAATAGATCATTTAAGATTACTTTGAGGGTGTTAGCACCCGCAAAAACAAAATTTAAAGGGTTATTAATCTCATGTGCTATTCCCGCAGTGAGTTGCCCTAATGAAGACATCTTTTCAGCTTGAATTAATTGGGATTGGGCTTCTTTCAATTCCTGTAAGGCTTGTTCGAGTTTTTTCTTATTGCGTTGTTCCTGCAAAAAAGCGGTTTCTGCCTCTGCCCGAGCAGCTTCTAGTTGTTCATTAATGGCTTGAAGTTCTTCTGAATTTTGGCGTATTTCTTCTTCGGATGATGATAACTCTTCATTTTTTTGTTGAATCAGCCGTTCTTTTTCCTTCACTTCTTGGATATCAGAGTGTGAGCCTGTCATGCGATAAGGCGCACCTGATTCGTCTCGTAATGCAAATCCTCGTGACAATATCCAACGGTAACTTCCCGATTTTTCTTTCACACGAAGTTCTACCTTATATTCATCAAGTTCATTGTTTAGGTAAGCAGTTAATACGTTAGACACCCGCTCTTTATCTTCTGGATGAATTAAATGCTCAAAAACGTCAAACCGATTATTGATTTCAGTGACTTTATAGCCCAACATGGATTTCCAACGAGGAGAATAATAAATTTCATCAGTTGTGATGTTCCAATCCCAAATGCCATCGCTACTGCCTTGAATGGCGAGTTCGAAGCGTTCCTTTAACTTTTCGGTTTTGACTTGTTGTTTTTGTAATAAGTCTTGGGTGGTTTGTAATTCTTCTAAGTTCTGGCGAAGCTCTTCTTCCGAGGCTTGTAATTCTTCATGTTGTGCTTGAATTAACGCTTCTGCTTGTTTTCTAGTGCTAATGTCGGTTGCGACAAAGGTAAAGCCGAAAATGGTTCCATCGTCATGCTTCAGGGCAGAGGTAACCACTTTTACAGGAAAAGAGCTCCCTTCTTTACGAATAAAAGACCACTCTTCTTCATTGGTTAAACCCGCTGTTGTTTTAGCAATTAATAAATCAAAACAGACATCCACTTTTCGATGAATGCAATCGGAAATACTTTCGACACGATCGGCCATTTCATCTGGATCGTGAAACACGATGGGGGACAGTTTATTGACGACTTCATCTTGTGAATAACCTAAAAGCGTTTCTGCCGTTTGGTTAAAGCTCGTAATTTTACCTGAAACATCGGTACTAATAATCATGGCACCTACGCTATCAAATACGGCTTTCTGAAGTGCAAAAGTGTTTTCAAGCGTGCGTAAGGCGTGTTCTAAGTTTTTATGAGCGAGCAGGTTGTATTGTTGCAAGGTGAGGTAACCAAAAAAGTTTAACATACAACCAAAAATAGAGAAAATAACGACCATTTGGTCAAGTACAAATCCTGTGGCATCACTGAAAGTGGCATCAAGGTATTTAAACGTAAAAATCCAAACGAAGGAACAGGCGCAGGCAATGATGGACAGCCATTTTTCTGTACGGTTTTCCCAATTAAATGAAAGCACGGCATACACCAACATGGTGATGAAGTAAATATTGACAAGCAACGATTCCTGAGCTGAATTGACAAGGGCAAATAGTAGTGGACCACCAATGAGCGAAATCACAAAAATACTGAATATTTTAGCGAATAAATGCAGCTTTAATTTGTTGAGTAGTAATACGAAAAATTTGGAAACACCAGATAATACGGCAACAAAAACGCCTAACTCCCAACCAACGTTGCTCCAAAGCAGTATCCCAAAAACAAGAAAAGCTATTCCATCATTTTGAGATAAAATATTATTCAAAATAATAGAACGCTTTTGATGAATGGTCATGTGATCATCAATGCCGATTCCACCAATACGTGTTAAAAATGAAGATAGGTTGTTATTCGTTTGAATCATTGCGAATTCTAATGTTGTGTATCCAAGAGCCTTTTAAATATATAATAATGTAAAATGAGAACCTTGAACTAATATTAAATAATTGTAAATTAGGCGACTTATCCGCCTATTTTAACATTATTAAATGAATATTATCTAATTTTTTCTTTTATACTTCCACAAGTAAGCATAGCAGCCCCAAAATAGGGGTTTCGAATTTCTTGCTCAGTACTCAGCCAGTAAGCCCCGCGGTTAGAATTTGCCATCGGACAGTGTTGCACAAAAAGAACCTCATTTGCAACGTTAAATGATTTTGCTAATTGGATCACTTGATCGGAAAGTGGATTAAATTTTATTCGGATATTTTCGATACTTGCATCTGGCGCAAGTTGATGGATTAAAGAATGAATGATTGCTTGATGGGTGGTCAAAGCTTGGTGTGCCTCCCCACTTAAAGCATGTATTTGCATCGCTTCATCAGCTTGTTGGAGCGCTTTCCATGCTTGCTGTGCTTGGGTCACATCATCTTGTACTAAGGCATCCTTGAGTTTGAAGTAGGCTTTCAGGAATGCATGCAACTCTTTTTGGGTTTGCTGATTAATGGTGAAGGTTTTTGAATGCATAGGTTGAGTCATCATGCTGGGTTTACCTGCCAATTGGGCGGCAGCATCTACACTAAACGTGCCATACACTACAATCTCTTCGCCTTCTTCTAAGCCTTCGGTAATGAGGTACTGATTGCCAAGTGCAGGGCCAAGTGTGATGTCCCGCATCTCAAAGCCCATGCCAGTGGTTGTATGCGTTTTTACATAGACGAGCGAGCGCTTGCCCGTCCACATCACGGCTGATTTGGGAATAATAATGGCAGGCTCCCCATTTTTTAACGGGCTTTGTAGTGTGCCTTGCACAAGCATTTCAGGCTTGAAACGTTGTGCGTGATTAGGGAATGCTATTCGCGCTTTGGCAACACGTGTTTGCGGATTGATGACAGGATCGATGAAACTGATTTTCCCAGTGAAATGCGCTCCAGGGACAGTGGGAACGATGAAATCTACTTCATTGCCTACGTTTACCCAAGCCAGGTCGCGTTCATACACATCAAACAATATCCAAACTTGGGAGAGGTTGGCTACTTCAAATAAAGGAGAACCTTCGCGAATATGATCGCCCAAATTGACGCGCTTTTTGGTAACTACACCACTTACATCAGAAAGGATCGGAAAGTGTTCAGTGGGGGTTTCTGCTTCCAAAATCCCTTCAATTTGTTGATCAGTTAACTTCCAGTTTTGTAACTTTTCTTTTGCTGCTTTAAAAAGTGCAGGCTGTTGATCTTTGATTTTTTTGGCTTCAAACAATTCTTCTTGGGCGGTTACTAATTCAGGCGAATAGATGTAGGCGATGACTTGCCCTTTGCGAATATATTCGCCCGTATAGGTCACCAATAACTGCTCAATTCTTCCAGAAATGTGGGAAGTTTGCGAGAAAATATAGCGTTCATCAGCTTGAACTTTACCATTCAATCGGATTTCCTTTATTGGTTTTTTCTTGCTGACCATTTCCGTCTGCACATGAGCCAATTGCAAAGCCGTAGGAGACATCTTGATTTCCAATGGATTTTCAAGGTCAGCATCATCCGCATCTACGGGAATTAAATCCATGCCACAAATGGGGCAATCGCCAGCTTCTGGTTGCCGAATTTGCGGGTGCATGGAACAAGTCCAGGTTGTTGACTGAGATTTGTGATCGTGTATATGAGGAGTGTTTGGAGCTTTTTCATGGAAAAATAAATAGCCTAATGCCAGTCCGATCATGAGAATGAAAATGTGAGAAAGGTATTTTTTCATGTTTTTATGTTTAATCAAGTTGAACCGTAAGGTAAGCGAGTTTGGCTAGCGCTAATTGATATTCTTTTTCTACGGTAGCCTTAGCCATATGGTATTGGAGTAATTGTTGTTGCATGCGTAAAACTTCTTCAAAATCCTTCCCAGAATGGCTGTATTCCGTCAATAAAAGATCAATAATTTGTTGGGTTTGCTTCAGCTGTTTGGCATACAACGCATTCATACGCACTGCTTTAGTCATCTCATAATGGTGTAATTCATACTCAACCATGAGTTCGTTCTCAATTGCCGCTCGATTTGTCTGTGAGGCCAGTTGATTGAGCTGTGTTACTTTGCGAGCAGCTTGATTTCGCTTTTTCGCAATGGGTAAGCTCAACGAAACCATTGGCATGAGTATGTCTCTTCCATTATCGGTTGGGTTAGCATCGGTGCGATTGCCAACAAGCGCATAATCGAGTCCAATTCCAAAAGAGGGTAAGGCTTTTTTCTGTTCTACCAACTCCTGAGCTTTCGCAGCCTGCTCTTTTAATGTCCATGCTGCTAGTTTTGGATGGCGGGCGCGTATACTATCTTTCAGATTGGTAAATGTGGCTGTTGTAACGGATACAGGTGCTTCGAGCTTTACAGCCAAGGAATCGCCTCGATTGATTAAACGATTGAAGGCTATTTCGAGCGGTCGTATGCGGTCGTTGAGCAATTGTAGGCTCACTTCCTCTTCTTCGATGAGCATGCCTACCCGAAGTGCATCTGCGAGCGTTCCCTTGCCATTGGAAAAAGACTGAGTAGTCAGTGATTTATAGGTGTTGAGAATCACTAGGTTTTTTTGTAGCAATTCAATCTGTTCCTGAATTTCGATGAGTGGATAATACGCTTTTTTTACCTCATAGGCGAGGCGGTTTTTTTCTTCCAAAAAGACTTGATACGCCATATCTGCTTCGAGTGTAGCTACTTCTCCTTTTGCTTTTAAGGTGCCAAACCACGGAAATTGCTGATTTAATGAAATCCGAGCTTGCTGCGGACCGAGCCTAGTTTCTACAGGACTGATAAAATAGCCAAAGGAAAGCTGTGGATTTGGCAATGTCTTTACCTGTGGAATTTTTTGCAAGGCAATTTCGAATTTGGTATAGGCTGCTTTTAATGAAGGATTGTTTTCATAAGCATATTGGATATAGTCATTCAGGCTTTGTGCATAAATGGAAGTGGTGAATAGTAAAAGGAAGAAGCTAGACGTTAATCGTCGAAAAGTAGTATAGCTCCAACTGCTGGTCGGTCGTGCTAGCTTGCCTCTTGTATTTTCGTTTTTAGGAAGTTTAAACCTTCCAACCTGTAACACATTACCGCATAATGGATTCGATGTTATGTTCATAGTTTAGGTAGTAAAAGTTGAATGGACTGATGATCGAAATTCACGGCCTCTACATGTCCTAATTTATCGCCATTTTGATTGATGACGTGCATATGCACATGGCTATCGTGATGGGTGTAAATGCCTTGGGCATCGGTAGCATAAAAACCGAGGATGCGTACGGCCTCATTTTCTAATGTTTCTTGAAAAGCACCTTCACGATGTTGTTGTATATCTCCTTGCTCAAGATCAAAATTAATGACGTGGTAATGGAGGCTATTGGCTTTGCCCAATACCATAAAAGGTGTTGCTTTGTGTTGCTTACGAATCACTAACTGTTGTTCGACCACTTGAGAAATATCGCCAACCTGTTGGATAACAATGGTATCCCAAGCGGGTACTTGCGCATACACCAATAAGGTCGCTTCGGTAGCTAAGTGCTGATCAATCTGGACATTTCCATTCACAACTCGGGAAACAAATGGATTGCCATCCAGCACCAAAATCTCTCCTTGCAATGCTTTGACGGCACCTAAGGCGTAGAGATTTTCCTGAGGCAAGTCCTTTAAGCTTATTCTGCCTTCAAACTTTCCTTTATGCATGATTTGTCGTAATTCACCTATGTGTTTTACTTCAATTTGTGGTTGATTGCATGAACTGATTAGTCCAAGTAAGCCTAGATACAACATTAAATTTTTCATGTTCAATTGGATTTTAGTTTTTGTTCCTCCCGCATACAATACAGCACAGGAGTAATAAAATAAGTAATCGCAGCGACTAGCATTCCTCCAAATGCAGGTACTGCCATCGGAATCATGATATCGGCACCTTTTCCTGTGGAGGTCAACACAGGTAATAGGGCAATAATCGTAGTCGCAGAAGTCATGATTGCGGGTTTGATTCGCCTGAGACCAGCTTCCAACACGGCTTGGCGAACTGCTTCAGTGGTAGCAGGTTGGTTACGTTTCATACTTTGATCGAGGTAAGTCCCGATGAGTACCCCATCATCTGTAGCAATGCCAAAAAGGGCAATAAAACCTACCCAAACAGCCACGCTCAAGTTGATAGGATGCATTTGGAATAAATCACGTAGATTCGTTCCCAGGAATGAAAAGTTGAGGAACCAATCTTGTCCGTATAACCACAGCATCAAAAATGCCCCACTGAAAGCCATAGCAATTCCTACAAATACCATGAGGGAAGTTGAAATGGACTTGAACTGGAAATACAGAATCAGGAAGATGATGATCAATACCACAGGCACGATGATCGTCAGGCGTTTTTCGGCTCTAACCTGATTTTCATAACTTCCTGAAAATTTATAGCTTACGCCTGCGGGCACTTGCAATGTGCCGTTATCTATGTTCGTTTGGATATATCGCTGAGCTTCTTCCACTACATCTACCTCTGCATATCCTTCACGCTTATCTAGCAACACATAGCCCACTAAAAACGTGTCTTCGCTCTTAATCATTTGTGGGCCTCTCACGTATTCGATTTCTACCAAATCGCCCAAGGGCACTTGTGCGCCTGTTGGTGTAGCCATGTAAATACCCTGTAGTGCAGTTGGGTCATCCCGCAGTTCTCTGGGGTAGCGCACTCGAACAGGAAATCGTTCACGCCCTTCCACAGTAGCAGTGAGTTGCATGCCACCAATAGCGGTTTCAATGGTTTGCTGTACTTCTTCAATAGTCAATCCATAGCGTGAAATCTTGGCTCGATTGATGTTCAGGTGGAGATAGGGTTTCCCAACCATCCGATCGGCAAAAACCGCTTCTTTCTTCACTGAAGGAACTTGTTTTACTAGTTTTTCTAGTTGCAATGCAAAAGCTTCAATAGTTCTCAAATCAGGCCCATACACTTTAATGCCCATAGGTGCGCGGATGCCCGTTTGGAGCATTACCAATCGGGTTTCAATGGGTTGGAGCTTGGGGGCTGAGGTTACCCCCGGAATTTTAGTTACCCGAACAATCTCATTCCAAATGTCATCAGGCGATTGGATGGCTGCTCTCCAATTTCTAAAATATTGGCCTTTATCATCAGGAATTAAGTCACTAACCTTTACGTTTTGTGCTAGAGCTGCTTCATTGGTCAGGTGCTTCCCTGAGCTCAGGATGAATTTGCCCGCATCATCTACTTTAAACCGGGCTCTGCGACCTTGCTCGTTACGCATGTATTCGGGTTTGTAGTTGATCACATTTTCATACATGGAAATGGGCGCAGGATCGAGTGCTGATGCTACTCTTCCCATTTTGCCCACTGCCAGTTCTACTTCGGGAATATTGGCTAACAACATGTCTAGCTGTTGTACCACGCGTTTGTTTTGTGCCATGCCCGCATGCGGCATGGACGTAGGCATCAGGAGAAAGCTGCCCTCATCCAAGGTAGGCATGAACTCTTTGCCGATGCCTGGAAACGCATGAGCTAAGGTTGACCAGAGTTTGGTGGGGCGCACATTCCAGCCGACTTGATCGAACCCTTTGGCAAATAGGCCAAAAGTGGTGTTAAAACCCAGCCAAGTAGTTGCCCCGAGTAGGAGGATGATTGAAGGAAGCAAGAGAAAGGTTTTTGGGTGAACCAAACACCAATTCAAGATGTGGCGATAGGATTTTTCTAGCAAGGCAAAAGTGCCCAAAATGAGTAGTAAGAGCAAACTTACGAAAATAACATTCAACAATAAGGATTTTCCTGCTCCCAATGGCATCCAATAATGAGCCAATAGCCAAGTGACAGAGCCAATGGCAATGGGAACAACAAGGTTTTCGGTGAGCCAGTTTTTTTGAGGACTGTAGTGTCGGATAAACCAAGCCACACCAAATGCGAATAGGGTTAGTCCTCCCCACACACTGATCCAACTAGCAGCAAGCAAGCCTCCACTAATCAATAAGGCATTCAACACTTTACCTTTTAGATTCGTTTTGATCTTCAAGCCAAATGCCCAATGAGCAAGTGTGGGAAGAATCAGGAGTGTCACTAGTAAAGCCGCTAGTAGCGCAAAGGTTTTGGTAAATGCCAATGGTCGAAACAGCTTTCCTTCAGCCGCTTCGAGGGTAAAAACGGGAATGAAACTGACAATGGTGGTAGCTACTGCAGTGACAATGGCTGCACTCACTTCCGCTGATGCCTTGTAAATGATATCAATCAGCTTTTTGTCTGTTTTGGATTCATCCAAGTGTTTTATGATGTTTTCAGACAATATAATGCCCAAGTCTACCATGGTGCCAATGGCAATGGCAATGCCGGAAAGGGCTACAATATTCGCAGCTACGCCAACATAACGCATCGCAATAAAAACCATTAATACGGCAATGGGGAGTAAACTAGAAATCAGGATGGAAGCCCGCAGGTTTAATACCATGACAATGACCACCAAAATGGTAATGAGTACTTCCAAGGATAACGCTTCTTCCAAGGTTCCCAAAGTTTCCTGAATCAGTTGTGTGCGGTCGTAAAAAGGAATGATGGTAAGTTGGCTCTCTACACCATTGGCTAAGGTTTTTTTAGGTAATCCCGGAGCAATTTCTGCCATCTTCTGTTTAATACCCTTAATGACCTGTAACGGATTTGCACCATAGCGCGCCACCACAACACCTCCTACTACTTCGGCTCCATCTTTATCTAACAGCCCTCTGCGTGTTGCAGGGCCTAAGGATACTACGGCAATGTCTTTGATTCGGATGGGAACGTGCTCATGTACAGCCACTACGGTTTCTTCAATATCGTTGACTGATTTAATATAGCCTAAGCCCCGCACTAAATATTCGGCTTGGTTAATCTCAATGGTTTTTGCCCCCACATCCCGATTAGATTTTTTTACGGCATTCATTACTTGATGCAGGGGAATATTGTAGATGCGCAAAGCATCGGGATTAACATCAACTTGATATTCTTGTACAAAACCACCAATGGAAGCCACTTCAGCAACGCCCTTTACCGCATGTAGCCCATACTTGACGTAAAAGTCTTGAATGGTACGAATTTCGTGTAAGTCCCAACCTCCAGTGGGATTACCTGCTGCATCTCTGCCTTCTAAAGTATACCAGAAGACTTGTCCTAAAGCGGTGGCATCTGGCCCTAAGGTGGGTTGAACACCATCGGGTAATAATCCAATGGGCAGGGAGTTTAATTTCTCCAAAATGCGAGAACGCGACCAGTAAAAGTCGATCTCTTCCTCAAAAATGAGGTAGATGCTGGAGAAACCAAAAATGGACGAGCTTCTGATGGACTTCACGCCAGGAATGCCCAATAAGGACGTGGTGAGTGGATAGGTGATTTGATCTTCAATATCTTGTGGAGATCGCCCCATCCATTGGGTAAATACAATTTGCTGATTTTCCCCAATATCAGGAATGGCATCTACCGAAACAGGATCAGTAGGAAGTCCATTTGCGAACTCCCAGTCAAAAGGGGCAGTCATCATGCCCCAGCCAACCAACAAGATGAGTAGGGTGCTGGTTACCAACTGGTTTTCCAGAAAGTAACGAATAATATTATTCAACATAAGTGTGTTGATAAATTGACCTGAAAATAGAGAGCTAAAAGATTGATTAACAAAGTGTTGGGTGAGTAATAAAAGGTTTAGTAGTAATTCTCACTTTGTAAAAAATGCTTGCCATTCTACAAAAAGTCCTTTTTTGTCATGTCGATGGAAACTGGGGTCGCACACGACAGACATCTAAGTGTCAAGTGGCTAAACGAATTCATTTGGCTTATTTTGGCACATGATTTCGTATTTTAATGGGCACATAGATTTCTCGCATACGCTCGAAATGAACTGTGAGAATTGCTGAAGTAGCTAAACCAATTTTTTGCTCATAGAGCTTACTATAATCAAATCAAAAAGGTTTGGTACAAGACTTGGAAGTCCTGTTCGAGTGGGGGCGGGGAGTAGTCGGCATAAACACTTTCGGTGTTGGAGCCATTCGGTAAGCTTAACTGAAAGTAGACATAAATGAATGCAGCTATCAGTGTTGGATTGGCTGTGTTTTGAACCTGTTTAGCAGGAAAGTCATCAGCAATATCCAAAGTTTGATAGGTGTTTTCACAACAACCTTTTTTTGGGATTGGCTGTTGAGCCTTACAACCTTCAGGAAGTTGCTTATCCATTTTGCTCATGCAGCACCCCTTATTTTTTGTGCCATGAACCAACGTAGTATTCACCAATTTCCCTCGGCAATAATGCGAGGAAATGGTAAAGCCCATATTGCTGAACAATAGGAGTGAGGCAAATAATATGGATAAGAGTTGTTTCACCGACTGCAAAAATGCAAACTTATTTTTATTTCATTAACAAAATTCGGGAAAAATGAGTGACGACCCGAAAATTTGGCAGGTGTGCGAAACGTTTTTTGGATTCGAATTTAGCAATGAAATCGTATGTGCCGAACCTATAGTTACCTGTTTAACGCATAAGGTTTTGCGTTGATGTGTGTCTCTTTTTCTACCAGCAGCTCGCTGAGTAATTTTCCTGTACCCATTGCCATACTGAGCCCTAACATGCCATGTCCTGTAGCAATCCAAAGGTTTTTATGGTAGGGTGACTGATCAATGTAGGGAAGTCCATCGGCAGTCATAGGACGCCAACCACACCATTCTTCATAAACTTCGTCTGTGTAAGGTGTTTTTAAATATTGAGTAGCTCCTGTTTTCAAAAGAGTGAGTCTACGGGGATCTATTTTAGCATCATAACCGATTAATTCCATAATACCACCTAGTCGATAGGCATTTTCAAAGGGCGTGGCCACAACGTCGGCTTCTCGCAAACTTATAGGTATTTTAGGAGTAATGGCGGGTTTTTTCATGGTAATGCTGTAACCTTTTGCTGGAATTATGGGAAGGTGCAATTTCGTCCAACGTTTAAACAATGGACTCCACGAGCCAGCAGCCAGTATATAATTTTTAGCTTCATAACGCGTGCTGTATGACTGAATAGCGCTTACGTTTTGTTTGGCATTGAAGTGAATAATTTCTTCCTGATCACAAATTTCTCCTCCGTTTTCCAGAATGGCTTTTCTGAAAGAGGCCATCACTTCATTTGATTTAAACGACATCGAATTGGGTTGATACCAGGCTCCAAAAACATCGTCTCGTAGGGCTGGTTCAAAAGTTTGTAATTCAGTACCAACTAATGGTTGAGCTTCTAAGCCATAACGTTTGAGTAGTTCATTTTTTGTAATGTAATTTTCAAAGGCTTGTGCGGTTTTAAATGCAAGCAGGTATCCTTTCGGAACGTTCTTCGCCATGTTTTCTTCTTGTTGAAACTGTTCGTAAAGCGCATATGAGCTTCGCAAAAGCTCGAGTCGCCCTTCTTTACTTTGATTGACTTTGGCTGCTTGTGCATGTAGAGTGAATTTTATCAACCAACTCCATAATTGAGGATCAAGCTGAGGTTTGATGTAGAATGCAGCGTCCTTTTTAAATAACATCTTAAAAGCTTTTGAGATAAGCTTAAGATCATTGAGTGGTAAAATATGGCTCGAATTGAGTAGTCCACAGTTGGCATGGGAACAGGCTTGTTCTATCGGTCCTTTATCTACTACAATGACTTTTAACCCTTCTTTCTGGAGAAAATAAGCGGAAGCTAAGCCAATAATTCCTCCACCTATGATACAAATATCTGCCGACTTAGTTGTCATTTTTTAAATTTTTAGGCTACATTCTGAACTGGTAGTGTCCTTTTCACAAAAGTGTCTAAACATTGTCATTTTTTCAAATAATATGTATTGATAAAAAAATATGCTCCAAAAACTGAAATAGTATTAGGTTATATGTTTGATAGTGAGTTATATATAAATTTCATTTGCAGCATAAGCATTTTTTCCAAAGTGAGATGTGCTGGCAGAAATGTCGAAATGTGAAGTGTTATTTTTTAATCATGTCTATAACATGAACGTATTAACGATTGGTAAATCGGGTGAATATTTTTACAATGCGCTTATTCATAATGATTTTGGGCTTGAGTTAAGGTTTGCTAACAAGTTAAACCAAAAAGATGTGGAATGGGC
>JBMYQA010000135.1:0-14991 GCA_049600855.1 Flammeovirgaceae bacterium
TATTTCATCTTTAAATTCTACACTAGGATGCTTGTCATACCGAACCGATAATTTTTGAAGATTTTTTTTGGTATTGAAATCTTTGATATCATATGATTTCCAATCCCATTTATTCTCAATCCATAACCCTGCAAACAACTCCTTAGATCCTTTAAAAAGTTCAGCTAAGGTATTTACGGTTAAGCTCTTGCCAAATCTTCGAGGTCGCGATAGAAAATAATACCCCCCATTTACAGCTAAATTATAGATGTGTTGGGTTTTATCTATATACGCAAAGTTTCCTTCACGTATTTTTCTAAACTCTTGGATGCCTATAGGAAGTTGTTGCATTAGTAAGCTATTGGTTGATGATGTAAATATACACATTCGCAACTTAGGGTTCAATGCCTTTATCGCTCACTAAAATACAACTTAAAACTAGCATTTATTACATCAACATTATCATAGGTATACACACCTAATAGTAGCTTTAATTACTCTAATAAATATTTTTAGCGAAAATTCGCGAAAAATTTGTTGATATAAGTTTTTATATATACATTCGTTTATATAATAAAGTATGCATGCATACTACTTTTAATTAGCTCTTAACTTACTGACGTATGAAAATGAAATCTACCCTACTCGTAGTAGCCCTGATGCTCGTGGCTACAGGCAATTTATTTGCCCAATTTGACATTACTGATACCGAAGATTTTGGCCCAGCAACCGAACGATTTTTAGGTTATCCAAACACTAGTGAAGGCACTCAACTCTTGCCTGTTGGTATTGACCTTTGGGAAGGAAACGACAACAATACCATCCATTATGGACTCGTACCACCCAATTCGAGTAATAAACCCGTAGTTGTTTTTGTACATGGTTATGCATCTAATGCTTCCGTGTTTTTTGAAGGTGACGATAATATGTATTGGGATGTATACAGAGATGGCTATCGTTCTGCCTTTGTATCCTTAACTCCTAATAATCACATGTGGACGAATGGCAACATGCTCGCCAACATCATTGACGACATCACAGATCACTATGGCGTTGATGAAGTAATTGTGGTTGGTTGGAGTAAAGGTGGCGTTGACATTGATGCTGCATTGGTACATTTTGGAGCCAATGACAAAGTATCACAGGCTTTTACGTTAAGTACCCCTCATTTTGGAACAGGCATTGCCGAATTGGCTAACAGTGTGCTGCTCAGTTTAGTCAATATCATCTTTATGCAAAACAATGATGCAACCGTTTGCCTACAACGAGGTTACATGAGTTATTTCCGTTCCATTACTAATAATAACTCGAATAATACAGTAGGATATACCACCATTGGAGGCTGGGGAAATGGGCCACTTGCTCGCTTATCCATTCCTCAAGGATATTTATATTTAGCAGGAGGTAGTAAAGCTTCTGGTGGCAATGACGGTGTTGTTCCCTATTCGAGCAGTAGACGCCCTGGTGGAAATGAACTCTTTGGCGGTCTCGTGAAAAAGCACGGTTTCTTAGGAATTCCTTATTATGAGGGGCCAAACGAAACAGATCTCGATCATTTTGAAGTTACTCGTGGTGGCTTAGTATGGCCTTACATTAAGGCAAATATCAATGCAAATGCACGCTTAGCTTCAACGATTACTGCTAATGATTATAACCCAAATGCTAAGATTACCAGTAACATGCAAATTGTGACTCATGTTAAAGGTACAAATACCTTCCAAATTGAAGATGGCGCGGGAAAAGTAACCATTTTACTCGGACAAGCGAAAACGAACGAACGATTAACACTTAAAAATAAGCAAGGAATTGCCATTGAAGGGAACATCTTAACACAAGAACGTTTAGGTAATGGGGCAATAAAATCGAGTTACGAATTTAACAACTTACCGAAAGGGGAATACACGATTGACGCTGAGGAAACTTTTGCTGCCATTGTAATGACCGAAAATGGTGTAGAAGCTACTTTAAATACAGGATTAACCGATCAGAAGTTAGTGTATGAGCAAGGTGAGCGTATGAACTTTGAGTTGACTTTACACACTGCTCAACAACAGGTGATCAATCAGGCTTTAGTAACAGGAACTTTACATCGAACCACTGACCTTGCTTTAAACCGAGTGGATGATGAACCATTAGTTATCGCTTTTGACCAAACGAGAGATGGCTTTCACACCGCGCTTGATGCCAACCTTCCTGAAGGAATTTATCAGATTATGGTCAAAGCTAGCGGCAATGGTTTCACTAAGCATGTCGTTACCAGCATTGCGATTACGCGTTCTGCTACTGGCGAATCCATCATTGAAGAACCTACTCAACTTTCCATCGCCAATGCTTATCCTAATCCATCTTATGGTGAGTTAACGATTGAGTTGAGTGGCGTTAACAAACAAAGTAGCTTAACCGTTTTCAACATCTTTGGACAGGAGATTAAACAATTTGATTTGTCTAACCAAGTTGGAAATGCGGTGTTAACATGGAATACCAGCAAAGAACAACTTGAAGGAGGAATTTACATTTTACAATTTACTGATGGCAAGCAGAAAGTAACCAAAAAGGTGATGATCAAATAAGTATATCCAAATACGAAAAGAATATTATCCCCATTGTCTAAAAGAGCTAGACAATGGGGATTTTTAGTTAAGATCACTCAAAATCTTGGGTATTTGGATAGTCGAGTGATTTTAGCAACTCAACGCCCTCTTGAAGGCGATTTTTACAAGCAAGGATCACCTCCTTATCATCATCAATATCAATCATCAGTACCAGTACTTCCATACAACTGACAATCTCTGAGGTATTAGAACCAAAGTTGATAGCAGCAATATCCTGCAGCTTATTTTCCTTTTCTATGGCATTCATATTTTAAAATAGTTTATTGATGATTTTAATGGCATTTGTTTGTTTTTCTCCATTCATGATTTTATCAAATTCTCTTCTATCGCTTGCACTCATTATAGTGAGGTAGTTGTAGCGATCTGAGTCAATATCTTTAGAACCCATTGCCCATGTTGGAAAATTACGATCCTTAATAGGCCCATAGTTAATCATCACCACATTTTTATGCCGATCATCTAACTTGATGTGATCGTATAAACTCAAAATAGCTTCACTATCCCCCTCTAATACCTGAAGAAACTTTGACTTGGAGTACAATAACACTCCAGTAATGTTCTTCTTCCCATTATTTTGATTACTTGCTGCTAAAATACTTTCAATCTCTTTGTTAGAACATTCAGCTAGTCTAACACTTACGTAAATGAGTTGTGATAACATACATTTAATTCATTTAGTGAGAAATCCATATTAATCCATCTTCTTTTGTAGTCCGTTGTTTTTTTAAGCCCTCCATTCCCAATTTAAGTCAGTTTTTCACTTAAAATATGAAACTCAATAATTGGGGAAATTTTCTCGTATAACACGTTATACACTGCACGTGTAATATTCATTTTAGCAGCATGTTCTTTATTCAATTCATAAATACTATTTACTGCATAATAACCTTCTGCCACCATTTCCATTTCCATCTGCGCACTTTTAACCGTGTACCCACGACCAATCATATTGCCAAAGGTTCGATTACGACTAAACTGCGAATAGCAAGTTACTAAAATATCCCCTAAATAGGCAGTAAGATTCAAATCCCTGCCTGCTAAAGGATAAGCTTCATTTAAAAATCGCCTCGCTTCTCGAGTAGCATTGGTGACTAATACTGCCTGAAAGTTATCGCCATAGTTTAATCCGTGTGCAATGCCACAAGCCACGGCAAATATGTTTTTCATAACGGCACAATACTCTACGCCGTACATATCTGTACTAATTTTAGTAGCAATGTATCGGCATTTTAACATATCGGCACCCTCTTGAGCTAGTGTTTCATTTGCAGATGCGATCGTTAAGTAAGATAGCCTTTCCATTGCTACCTCTTCGGCATGACAAGGGCCTGCGACTACTGCAGCGCGATCTTCCGTAACTCCAAACTCATTACACACATATTCACTCACGGTACAATGCAGGTCGGGAATCATCCCTTTTACAGAGGTAATGACTTTTTTTCCATCAAAATCTTCTTTTGATAGAGGTTCTAACGATGATTCAATAAATGCTGAAGGAACAACAATGAATACATAATCGACCTCCTTCACCACCTCTTTGATATCGTATATTGGTGTAATCCGATCGAGGTTTAGCTTTGCTGGTCTTAAATAACTGGGATTCTGATGATATTTTTTAATGTGCGGAATATCATCTTCTACACGTACCCACCACTTGATTTCTACATCCTGCTCAGCCAAAATTTTAGCCAAAGCAGTAGCCCAACTCCCATTTCCAATAACTGCAATTCGTTTACGATTATCCATGTGTCATTTTTTGATTTAGGGGCGGCTAAAATATAGCTTAGCTACTGATTCTTGAAAAAAAATTGAAACTCTTCCATTCTTTAACAACACTTCAACACGAACTCTTTCGATTGCTGCTACTTGCTTTTTGTGTGTTACTTGGTCAAATTAATCAGCGGAAATTACAGATTTTTAGGGATTATATAAAGCATTAGCCTGCTTATTCGTTGAATGAAAAATCCAATAATTGCCGTTCTCCTACGTTCTTAATTCAAGAGAAAAATATATCAATTTTTTAAAACAATTTCTCTGTTCATTGGCTTATGTACACGTATTCTAAGTTATGAAACTGAAAACTGAGAATCGTTAACAATTCGAATAAACTGACTATCAAAGGGTTCTGAGTTTAGCCAAAAAATCATGTTTGATCTTCGGGCCTTTCTTTGTTCCTTTGTAGTCTTTCTGGATTTCAAGTTCAATTTTTATACGCTAATCTAAATCGTCCATGAGTATAGATGCCACCACTATTGAGGAACCTATTTTAAAGGAAAATAAAGACAGATTTGTGTTATTCCCTATTCAACATCACGATATTTGGGAATTTTACAAAAAAGCCGAAGCAAGTTTTTGGACGGCTGAAGAAATTGACCTACAGCAAGACTTAACAGATTGGGAAAAACTCAACGATGGTGAGCGACACTTCATTTCTCACGTGTTGGCCTTTTTTGCCGCAAGTGATGGCATTGTAAATGAAAATTTAGCTGAAAACTTCGTGGCTGAAGTTCAGTATACAGAAGCTAAATTCTTCTATGGCTTCCAAATTGCCATTGAAAATATTCACTCAGAAACGTATTCATTATTAATTGATACGTATGTAAAAGATACTAAGCAAAAAGACCATCTTTTCCATGCTATTGATACCATGCCTTGTGTAAAAGAAAAGGCAGATTGGGCATTAAGATGGATTGATGAAGGCTCTTTTGCCGAACGACTCATCGCTTTTGCTGCAGTAGAAGGTATTTTCTTTTCAGGAAGTTTCTGCTCCATTTTCTGGTTAAAGAAAAGAGGGTTAATGCCTGGTTTATCGTTCTCCAATGAGTTGATTTCAAGAGATGAAGGTATGCACTGCGACTTCGCTTGCTTACTTTATAACAATCACTTAGTCAATAAGTTGCCTGTAGAAACCGTAACTAAAATCATTACGGATGCTGTAAAAATTGAAAAAGAATTTGTAAGTGATGCCTTACCTGTTCGATTAATCGGTATGAATGCTGATTTGATGTGTCAATACATTGAATTTGTGGCCGATCGCTTATTGTTATCACTCAATTGCCCGAAGCATTACAATTCGGAAAACCCATTTGATTTTATGGAGATGATTTCGCTTGAAGGTAAAACCAACTTCTTCGAAAAACGCGTTTCTGATTACCAAAAAGCTGGGGTAATGAATGCAGGAGAGAAAAGCGAAAAACCTCGTTTTACTTTAGATGAAGATTTTTAGCATGACGCTATAGATTTTTAGAAGGCAATGATTTTTCTTTAAATCATTGCCTTTTTAATTTACCACATATTTGTGAACCTTCTCGTTAGTAAAGTGATACTACTCCATTTTAATTGAATTATGATCATGAAAAAAGCTTTTTTTTTAGTAACCGCTCTATGCATACTAGCTGCGTGTTCTAGCCCTAAACAGCCAGAAATTAAGCGAATAGAACACATCAAGGTGATTTCTTTTACGGGTCAAGAAATCACATTAGAAGCAAAAGCCATTCTTCACAACCCCAACCCTATTGCGCTTGAACTAGCAGGTGCGGCCATTGATGTATCTGTCAATGATATACAAGCAGCAAAAATTAATGACCTTCAGCCCACTGAACTCAAAGCCAATGGCGAAACAAAAGTTCCGTTAAGAGTGAGCTTTCCAACCAATAAAGTATTAAAATTGGATAATTTGGGAGACCTACTCAATATGGCTACTAAGCGAAAAGCAAAAGTGGCTTATAAAGGTGACTTGCAAGTAAAAGCTGTTGGCATTACCTTCAATGTTCCTGTTGAAAAAGAACAAGAAGTTGTATTAAAATAAACTAGCCAAATGATCGTGTGATTTCATTTGAGCAATTTCAGGGCCTCTTACAGCAATGTAAGTTATTGCTGCCCACGCCGTGGGCACAAGCGCATGCACGTTTTTTGGAAGAAGATATCATCGAAAAAACGTGCATGCATTTGGTGTTACTTCAACAAGGAAAACTAACTCCCCTCCTACTCCATCCTCAATTTAAAGAAGAGGTGATTCCAGCTCGAAAACGCATTTTTTCTGAGCTTTTATCGCTGGTCCACTCCATTCAACCGCACGCTCAACTTGATGCCATTGCTCAAGAATGGAATGCTTATTTTACTTCAACCTCCTTCGAAAATATATTGGTGCTGTTGGGCATGCGATTTACACCTGCCAGTTTAAAAACAGTAGCGGCACTTCCTCCGCCTACAGCTCAGTTACTACACCAAGCTTTTTTACCGTTTAATGCTCAAATCAGTTGTGCCACACGCGCTTGGGAAAAGCATGTAGGCCGAAGTGATGATGACTTTTGGGGAAAGGTGCAAGGCTCACCTGCTCAAAAGGAAGCTTTTGCAAAAGCAAAAGTACTGGCAGTACTTCAGCATGCTACCTGGTGGAATACTTTTGTTCATTACAAACACGGCGTGGTTTATGAGTTTCGAGTGCCAAGCGGCCATGGTGTGCGTTGGAAAAAAGAGGGCATCACCTTTTTAGGTTTCTTAGAGCCATTTTTAGACTAATGCACAATCGAAAAGCTGCCTAAGTAATTGTCGCTTATGGTGGTGGGTCGCGTGTTCAGAAACTCTATAAGGTCTTTTTCTACTTTCAGCAGTAAATCATCAGGGTTCAAAAAAGCATCCTTATCAATGAGCAAAAAATCAATAGTCGTCTTTTTGTTCGGAATGTAATGAAAAGAGATTGTGCATCCTTTCGTTGAGCTGAATGTATTTTCAGCTTCAGCGGTTTTCCCTACCTGAAAACCGTCAATCAGCACGCTACAAAATAGATCAGGCAGCGGGTCACGGCCTTTGTTATTCCAATTCGAATTGTGTTTAAACATTTTTTCCCCATCATCCAACAACTTAGCCCCCGCTACTTGAAAGGTATAGGAAACAAATTTAGGCACGTTGATTTGAACCTGCTTAGTTTCCTTATGTACCAGTTTATCTTTTCGATACATTTTCGTACTCACCGTAACCGTCGCATTTCCTGGAGAAAATTGCTCATTAGAAGCAATTGTAAGCCCCTTATCTATAATTTTGATAAAATAATGATCGCCTTTTTCTCCATGAAAAAACGGCGTTTGTAAAGAAGACCCCTCATTGCTTTTCGTTCGTATTACTTTCCCATTATAGCGATATGTACTCACCAATTTAAACTCTTTTTCCACATATCCTGCTGGTTTGTCTAACTGCTGACCATCCCGCTCCACGTAAATTTTAATGGCACTGTTTACTTTCGGGTAATATACAGATTGGGTATTCACTTCCATCTGATAGTTTTCCTTCAACAATGGATTGGCTGTTACATCTGTCCCATAACTATCAAAATAAACGGGCTTCACACGGAGTTTAATTTTGAAAAGTGGAGCGCCTACCCCATTGTCATTTCCAAAGCTGCTAAATCTACCCATAGCTTCTAATTCGTAAGCATCTTTATAGGGTTTACAGTAAAAGTTAATATCAGCTTGGTACACATTATTTCGCACAGATAGGTAGCGACTTGATCGTTCATGATACAGTGTTTTGCCAGCTTGAACAACTTTCACTTGAGTTGCCAAATACACACTGTTTTTCTCGGCCACAGCGGCAGGGAGTTTCGTATTTCTGGGAAATTGGGTTTGAAGCTTGATGCTTGTCCGATCTTTTCCGCTTTGGTAACTGATTTGGAAATGAACCAAGCCTGCCTCCATGTATTCCTTCCCTTCAATTACTTCATAAGAAAAAAATTGAGCATAACCCATCGGTGTTCCAATGAGAAATATGATGAACGTTAATATGTACTTCTTATTTATCTCTTTTGGTTTCATAGTTACTCATTAATATTCCATACTTGTTGAAATGCCCAAATACGTCATCACTGCCCAAAATCAATCCAACTTCATTTTTAAATAACTCACTTGCTATCAGTTGGGTTGTTATTGTTTAATTTATTGCTTTTCAAGAAGCTTGCAAACAGCTAACAACATATAACTGCCTATTCCTCTATTATAATACATAATTGTGCCAAAATAGCGGTGTGGAGACTTCATTTAAGCCAAGCTGACTGCATGTTTCCTTTGGTTTAAAAATTGAAAAAGAACAATACAGGAAAGGATTAGTTTTAAAACCATATGGATACGTTCAGAAAAATATTTGGTGTGGAAGCCAAAAGACCAAACCCCAGACAAAACAACATGAGTTTTAAAGAAAACATGTTGGCACTCCGTACTCTTCCGAAGTTTTTTAAGCTGATTTGGACAACAAGCAAATCAATGACCATTGGAAACTTCTTACTAAGACTAGTTAAAGCAGGTCTACCGTTGAGTATGTTATATGTGGGCAAATTGATTATTGATGAGATCATCCGACTGGCAGAGACAGAAGGGGGAGATATGACCACCTTGTGGACTTATGTTGGAATCGAGTTCGCACTTGTGTTTATTACTGCCTTATTAAGCCGATTAATCAATTTATTAGATGCGTTATTAGGTGATTTATTCGCCAACCAGACTTCGGTGATGCTCATTGAAAAAGCAGCCCAGCTTGATTTGCCTCAATTTGAAGATTCAGAATTTTACGATAAGCTCGAACGTGCACGGAGGCAAACTACAAGTCGAGTGGCACTCATGTCGGATGTGCTTACCCAAATTCAAGATTTTATTACTATTATTTTCTTAGCAGGTGGGTTAATCGCATTTAATCCTTGGTTACTGCTCATTTTATTATTGAGTGTACTACCTGTTTTCTTGAGCGAAACTTATTTTAACCAACAAAGCTATTCATTAGTCCGAAACTGGACTCCTGAACGAAGAGAATTGGATTACCTACGCTTTATTGGAGCAAGTGACGATACTGCCAAGGAAGTTAAAATATTTGGATTAGCGGAGTTTTTAAAAAACCGTTTCGCCCTAGTAGCAAATAATTATTATCAAGCCAATAAAAAATTAGCACTAAAACGCTCAACTTGGGCACTGGTATTCAATTCACTAGGGGATACGGGCTATTACGTTGCCTATATTTTCATCATCTTAGAAACGATACAGGGCAAACTTTCCATTGGCGACTTAACTTTTTTAGCCGGCTCATTTAGTCAAATGCGTAATTTGCTTCAAGGAATATTATCACGCTTTTCGAATATTTCGCAACGCGCACTTTATTTACAAGACCTCTTCGACTTTTTTGATATTAAGCCAGAAATCCAATCGCCTGAGCATCCTGAATCTTTACCCTTACCATTTCAGCAAGGTTTTACCTTCGAAAATGTGGGTTTTAAATATCCAAATACCGATGAGTGGGCCGTGAGAAATGTTTCATTCCATTTAAACATTGGGGAAAAGTTGGCCTTAGTTGGGGAAAATGGCGCAGGAAAAACTACGTTAGTAAAGTTACTAGCTCGTTTATATGATCCTAACGAAGGACGTATTTTATTGGATGGTCAAGATATTCGCAACTTTAACCTCAAAGCATACCGTGAACTTATTGGGGTAATATTCCAAG
This sequence comes from Flammeovirgaceae bacterium, assembly GCA_049600855.1. Classification (GTDB taxonomy): domain Bacteria; phylum Bacteroidota; class Bacteroidia; order Cytophagales; family Flammeovirgaceae; genus JBMYQA01. The sequence goes on from JBMYQA010000135.1 coordinate 10,071, forward strand.
ATTTTGTGCGGTTTCAATTCATGGTTTCTGAAAATATTGCCGTAGGAAAAATCAATGAGAAAGACGATAAAGAGCGAATTATTGAATCAGCTCAACTGAGTTTGGCCGATACGGTCATCGAAGGTTTACCCAATAAATACGAGCAAATTTTAGGAAAACGTTTTGAAAATGGTGTTGAACTTTCGGGCGGACAATGGCAAAAAATTGCACTAGGACGTGCCTATATGCGCAATGCACAACTACTCATTTTAGATGAACCAACTGCTGCGCTAGATGCACGCGCAGAATATGAGGTTTTCCAACGTTTTTCGAGTTTAACTCAAGGAAAAACGGCCGTCTTAATTTCCCATCGTTTTTCTACTGTACGCATGGCCGATCGCATTTTGGTATTAAATAAAGGCCAAATGGAGGAAATTGGTTCGCATGAAGAGCTGCTCGCCAAAAAGGGAACTTATGCCGAGTTATTTGAGCTGCAAGCAGAAGGCTATCGGTGATTTTCATAGCAATAAGCTGCTGTAGCATCTGCTAATAAACGTAGATCATGCATGTTCAACTGGTTTTCGGAATAGCTCTCTAAACAATTACTCAACTGCTCAGTAGTTCTAAAGCCAACTACAGCAGCGGAAACGGCATCATGTTGTAATACATATTGGCAAGCGGTAAAGGCATAAGACTGTTGCTGATTTTTGGCAACGTACTGGAGCTGTTGTGCAGCTTGCTCAACCGCTTCTGGACTATGATTCAGGTAGGGCTGGACTGGCTTCCCTGCCAATAAACCTTTTGCTAAGGTTCCACGAGTAATTACAGAAACATCATGTTCTGCCAATAATGCTAAACAGCTTTCTTCTGGTCTGCGATCAAGCATGCTGTATTGCATCATTACTGAGCTAATATTGGATCGCTGCACATATTCCCGAATCACATTTGGGCGAATGGAGGAAATGCCATAATGACGAATTTTACCTTTTTCCTTTAGCAACTCAAATGCCTCAATGGTTTCATCAATCGGGTCATCAATGGTACCACCGTGTAGTTGGTATAAGTCGATATAGTCTGTTTTAAGGCGCTTTAAACTTTCATCTACCGCAGCCAAAATATACGTTTTGCTGGGGTTCCACCGCCATGTGGTTTTATCTGTATTCCACTGATTTCCGACTTTTGTCGCTATAACAACCTGATCGCGCTTGTTTTGGAGGGAAAACCCCAATAACTCTTCATTGTGACCATGATCGTACAAATCGGCAGTATCAAAAAAGTTAATGCCATAATCAAGCGCTTGATGGATGAGTTTGTAAGAAGCATTTACATCATTTTCTAAAGACATACAGCCCATAGCAATTTCACTCACTTGCAAATCTGATGTTCCGAGTTGATGGTAGCGCATATTTAGGTTTAATTAAAGAGCTTGATGAGATTACTAATTTTCAGCAATTAAACTGCCAAGTCAGTTGATTCCGTAGGCATATTTTGAAATTAGACGGCAAAATAAAAAAAGCCAACATCATATGCTGGCATTTTGTACTAAAAAAATCATAACTAATTGTGAGTCAATTTACTTGACAGCAGGATGACTCAACTTCCCTGTTTTCCCTTTCACAGGAATGAACTCCAGTTTTGGATACGTCAAGGTCACCTCATCTACATTTTCTCCTTTTAAAAATCGAATAATTGCTTCATTGGCCTTAGGATGGGTAAGCACTTGCTCATGCCCAGCGTTTTTCACAATGATATGACTGCTATTTGAGAAACCCCAGCGTACTTCTTCGGCTTGGTAAGGAGGTGTGTTAAAATCCAAGGTACCACTCATGAAAAGTGTTCTTACATTACTGATTAAGGGAGCTCGAAACGCATCGCCCAAATCGGGAGTTGACCAGTTTTCGTCTTTTTCATAGCCAAATAACTCTCCAAATAAGCTATTTTCTTTTTGCTCTTTAATCACTTGCCTCCTGCTAGCTGTTGCTCCTGAGGCTGGATCCATCGTGCTCGCCATGCCATGGATGCCATATACATTGCCAATCCGCTTTTGCATAAACCAAGTTAATGCCGAATAATCACCTTGATCAATGCTGTAAAGTAAGCGAGGGAATACAGGCAAATCGCTGGCATCACCAATATCATAAATCAACAACATTTTTAAGGCATAAGCACCGATTTTCACCTTCATTTTCTTTTGGGTAAGCGGAGAGTTCACCTCTAGGGTAATTGGTTCTTTTTCTAACTTTTTAATCAGTTTTTCATAAAGTGCCATCAAATCGGGAACTTCTTTGCTCACCTTTGGATCTGCATTTGCCATTAAAGCTATTTTACGAAAATGGGTGTCCATCGCATAAGGCAACTTGAGGGTATGGTTAAGCCCTTCTACACCAACAAGTACCGCATTTTCTACCTGTTCTCCATAATACTTGAGGTAAGCTTGTCCAAGGTGAGTGCCATAACTAAATCCAATGAGTGAAATTTTATTGTAACCTAAAACATGACGCAACGCATCAAGGTCTTTCGCGTTTTCTGTAGTAGTATAACCAGCCAAATCAACTCCTCGCTGCTCCAATGCTGCGCGTGCATCTTGCTTCATCTTGCTGAAATAGTCGTTTTGTACTTTTTCGTCAATAAATAAATCTTCAGGAATATCTTCATTCGTAAGGTAAAGTACGCGTTCTGAACCCGCACCTGTGCCGCGCTGGTCTACCAATACCACATCTCCCAGTTCCAAATAAGGCAGCCAACTTTCCAAGTAATGCTTATCACGCGCTTGCCAAGTACTACTCGCTCCTGGTCCACCCGACAAATAGAAAATTGGAGCACTTGGGTTGGGGTTGGTACTTTTTAAGCGAATAAAATGAATGGAGATTTCTTCAGTATTAGGGTTTGCCCGATTTTCAGGTACTTTAAAAGTGCCAACTTCTGCGGGTACTTTTATACCTGAAGCACTTTTAAAGTGGGTATTTTCTAATGTCAACTTTGAAGCATCGTTGTTTACACCAATAACGTGGAAGTTTACGATCAAGAGAACAGAAAGCAAAAACGGTCTCATAACTTTTTAGATTAATCAGGTAAATCACACCAAGGAGATTTGTATTACCCAAAGTGAATACAGGAAATGAATGTGTTCGCTAGCTTGAACAATTCGAAGCTAACACTCCTATTCATCATTTTTTTAAATGTTCGATCGATGCGCTTACTCATGGGTTAGAATGAGCTATTGATGTGATGAATTCAATTGAGGAGGTGAAGTCAACCATTGAGGGGATAAAAAGGCGAATTCATCGACTTGTTGAGCCATACCATTTTTTTCCTTTAAATTCATACTTGACATGTAAATAATTCCCCCTTTCTGCATGCAGCATTTAATCGTTTATCCATCATGAAACGCGAAAACCATTTATTAGATCGTTTTTTACAGAATCGTGTGCTAACGCATACTTCCTTTTGGCTTTTTGCTTTGCTCATTGCTCCAATTACTTCCAGTGAAAGTATTACTGAAATTGGCGAGGCTTTGCTATTTAGAGGAGTAGCATTGCCAACCAAAATAGCGGGGGCTTATTTTGTCGTCTATTACATCATTCCCCAATTATTCCAAAAGAAAAAATACATTCAAAGTATCCTTGTTTTTATTGCTGGCACCTACATTTTAACCGTGATCTATCGCTTTAATAACATACACATTGCCGAAGTCCTTGCGGGAGTAGATCAACCTAGAGAATCTTTGTGGCAAATCATCACTGAGTTTGAGTTTACCTTTTGGGGATATGTTGGGAAGCTCCACCTTTTCACCTTCTTATTTCTGTTTCTAAAGATGATTAAAGATCAGGCTACTGAAAAACATCAGCTTGAAGCCTTACAAAAGGAGAAAGTTTCTGCTGAATTAAATTTCTTAAAAGCCCAAATTCATCCGCACTTTTTGTTTAACACACTCAATAATTTGTATGCGTTAACCTTAGAAAAATCAGATGAAGCGCCTGATGTAGTAGCCAAACTTTCAGAAATGTTAGATTATATGCTTTATCAATGTAGAGAAGATAGCGTACTGCTAAACCGAGAAGTTGAATTGCTTGAGCATTACATTGATTTGGAAAAGTTGCGTTATGGCAATCGCTTAGAGCTTACCTTTGAGCATACAATAGATAATCCTCAGGCAGTCATCGCACCTTTAATCCTGATTTCTGTTGTGGAAAATGCCTTTAAACATGGCGTAAGCGATAGCGTTCAGCCAGCTATCATCCGGATGCGCCTGGTTGTGGAAAACAATGTATTGAAATTTAGGGTATTTAATACGAAAGCGACCTTTAGCCAACCAGATCAAATGGGGTATAAAGAAGGAATTGGGGTAAAAAATGTCACGCGACAACTCGAATTGATTTATCCGAATCAATATGAGTGGGTGGTAAACGAAGATGAAAACACGTACGAAGTGGAATTAAGTATTCAACTATGAGTAAAATGATCAATTGTTTGGTGGTAGATGACGAACCACTTGCGGCAGGCTTGTTAGAAAAACATATTCAACAATTCGCTCAGCTTCATTTGGTAGCCAGTTGTTGGAATGCCATCCAAGCTTTTGAAATCTTGAAAAAAGAACGCATAGACCTCATTTTTTTAGACATTCAAATGCCTGGACTAAATGGAATTGAGTTTGTTAAGTCCTTGCAGAACCCTCCAAGCATCATCTTTACCACCGCCTATCGCGACTATGCCGTAGAAAGTTACGAGTTAGATGTAGTAGATTATTTATTGAAACCCATTACCATCAATCGCTTTTTCAAATCCATCAATAAATATTTTGATAAAATAGCAGCAAACCCAACTCCAAAACAAGTAATGGCCATAGACGCTCAACCAGCCCCTTTTATTTATGTCAATACCAATCGGAAATATGTAAAGATCGAATTTAATAAAGTACTTTACATAGAAAGCTTGAAAGATT
>JBMYQA010000136.1:0-14912 GCA_049600855.1 Flammeovirgaceae bacterium
GAAAGAGGCGTGGTTTACCCACTTAATAGTTCCCATATCTTATTAATTTTTTACGCACCATGAGCTATTCTATTGGCTTATTTTCCTAAAAGTCTGGTCAAATTCAATGTGGTAGCGTTCTTACAACTTCCTTGTACGTACTACAGCAAACTTCTCCTTAAATCGAAGAAGTGGGTATTCAAAGTAATTATATGAAATCCAAGATATTGCTATGGAGCATATCAGTGAAACACCAAACAAAAGCAGTTCAGATTGAATGGATGACTTTAAATAATGGATGATGATCACATGAAAAAGGTAAAGCCCAAAGGATATCTTGCCAAGATAGTTAAGCGTATTCAGTATCGTGTTTGATGACTTTGTAGACGCGCTATGATGGAAACAAGTAAAAGTAATAATGATTACGAAAGAAATTATATACAACTGCTTAGCTATAAATTGAGAAAAGTAAATATTTTCAAAAAAGTACTCAGCGTAAAGTACAAGTAAGAACGCAAGAACGACCAATATGATCGTTGCATAGTTGAAGCGATCAATCCATAACTGTAAGTGCTTTTTATAGTAATATGCGATAGTTGCTAGTAAACAGCCAACTATAATGCCGTCAAAAGCGGATAATGGATTGAATTGCAGGTTTCTAAACTGTAGTGCATCATCTAATGGAAAGGCATGTATTAGAAGAACTTTACTCACTAAAGTGATTGAGTAGCACAACATAAATACCCGAACTAAGGATTGTTTGTGTGCTCGAAAAGCCCATACCAATACAGGAAAAATGAGGTAAAATTGCTCTTCTACCCCAATACTCCACAACACACCTGAACCGATAAAACTGTTTACGGTGCTTACATCATTGACAATTCTATCAAAGTTGCCCATAAACGTAAAGTAATACTTCAAAAACTCAGGGATTGCCCCTGCTCTTACCTCTCCAGTTAATGTAGAGAGCAGGAGAATCAAAAATAAGACTGCGAAGTAAAGCGGAAAGATTCTGAAAATACGCCTTATCCAAAACTTACGTAAAGAGATTGTGTTTGTGAGTTCTTTTTCCTTGAGTAATATTGAGGTTATGAGAAAGCCACTTAATACAAAAAACATTTCAACGCCTAAACGACCAAACTTGTATTTCAAGAAAGCCAAAAATTCAGCATCAATCGCATAGGGCAAATGCGAAATAAAAACCATCATAAAAGCTACAAACCGTAGCAAATCTAAATTATGAAAGAAAAAACGGGACTTCTTCACGACTATAAAAGGGTTCTTTTTTAAAAAGGATTTGCTGAAACAAAAGTCATGTATTTGGTTTTGTTACTTTCGAACGAATATCCTTTTTGAATCTTTTCTCTAGCTGCCTGTCCCATATTCCGAAGATCGTATTCCCCATTAAATATCTTTTCTAAGAAAATGTCCCAATCATTTATTTCTTTGGCTAAAATTGAATTTACTTCATGATCGATGATCTCACAATTAATCGTAATCGCTGAGGCAATGCTTACAATCCCTAAGCCCATGTATTGAATGAGTTTAAAACCTCCTTTACCTCGAGATTCCGCATCATTGACCAGTGGCATTAAACCTACATCAATCTTATACAAATTTTCTATCTCCGTTTTTAACTGCCAAGGAATAAATGCTATTTCGAAGTTTGTTTCTCGCTGATATTCACTTCCTCCTATCACCAGTAATTTAAACGGATACTGCTCGGAGAGTCGATTTAAAACGGGCAGTAATTGATCAATGAGGAAATAATTGTAATCACTCCCAATCCAACCAAGTACCAACTGATCAAATTCGGCAGGATATGATTTCTTGAGGTGTTTATCATAATCTACACAAGTAGGAATCACTAACACATTTTTTTCAGGCAATCCGCTATTTACGCGTAATACTTTATCTTTAAGATAGGTAGAGGCCACAATAAAACGATGGTATAGCTGTAAAGAAGCATTAAATTTATTTCCATGCTCTAGCATTAATTTCCCATAGGTATTGTTTATTTCTCGCGGCTGATTCTTAGCACTAGAGATGTCATCATCAAAATCAAGAATAACATTTGGATGAATGCTTAATAGAAATTTTTCTAAAAATAAATTTCCATAATCATTGAAAACGAGCAGTTCCCTTCTCACAATTACCGTAGCAAACTTTCTCGACTGAATAACTTGGATAAAGCGCTTTAACAATGCCTTTAATAAAAAAAGCTGGGTATTTTTTCTAAATTGAACATCCCAAACCTTTCGATCTTCTATAATCGTCCATACCGCTGCATGCATCTCGTTTTTAAGAAATAAATCTGACCATAATTTAGCGCGATAATGGTACCCTGCATTTTCTGTGGGCAAACTTTCTAAAAAAACAATGGATTGCTTTTGGTACGATTTCTTCCTCAACACATATGAAAGTACGATACTGAGCACCCTTAAGGTATGCATTACGAGAAATAAGGATAGACTGATGAGTTTTTGCATGATGCTGTTCAACAAGCTCATTACTTTTTAGCAATTATGGTGAATTTCCACCCTGGAAACATGGACGATACCTTTTTTAATTGCTTTCCTTTCCACGTTTCATGTTTTCTCAGTAAAGGATATTTCGTGCTACGCTCCTGCTTATCCGAATTCGACTCATGCACTTTTTCTTCCGCTTGTGGTGTTCCCTGACGTTTTTTTGCTAAAAATTCCGTAAACTGTAATACAAAATTGGGATAATGTAAATCAATATCTACGGTCTTAAACCCGCACTTTTTTAACTCCTTTTCGAGTTGACTTGGATAAAAGTGATTGAGGTGTCGAGGTAAATCGTAAGAAAGTCTGGTGCGTTCTTTACTAATCTTCATATCAAATGCCTGAACATTTGGTACTTCTATTACAACTATGCCGCCTGACTTTAAGAGGGAAAAGCTCCGTTCAATGACATATTGAGGATGAGGTACATGCTCTAAGGTTTGATACATACAAATCACATCAAACAACTTTTCTTCTTTGTACTCTTCTAATGTGCCACAAAAAACGTCTATATGATTTTGTTCTCTGGCATACGTTGATGCATCTTCTGATATTTCTACGCCATTTACGCTCCAACCTCTTGCTTTCATTTGTTTGAGGAATTCCCCTCGTGCACAACCAATTTCTAGTAAGTTTCCTCGCTGTTGTACGTGATGCTCAATGTCTGCAATTCTTGAATGATAATCTATACCAGCTACCTTTATACTTCCATCTTCATTATAAAATTTGCTGTAATGCCGCTCATCTTTGAAGTATTCTTCTTGGTAATAATTTGGCAAGGTTTTTAACGTAGGTCGTGGATTCGTAAAAATAAAACCACAATTACTACATTTTACAATTTGCCAACTATTAAGCTTATCGTAAACTTTAAATTCAGTGCTTTTGCAAAAATCACAATTGATATGTTCAACCTCTTTTTCCGCTTGAATCATGATAGCATCAAATTTTAGATAGTTAATTGTTGATAGCCGAAATCCATTTATTGAGTCAGTTTTTGCTGTTTCAACTTTGGTAAATACACCTTAAAAAAACCGACAACCAACACAGCCAATAGCAAGAGTACGGCTACAGATTTAATCACAAGATGAATGAAAGAAAATTGTGTAAATAGTGGCCAATTTACACTCGTCAGAAAAGTAAGTGCAAGGCCAACGAGTAATGAAATAACTAGTAAGGAATATTGGTAGGTAATTTTAAATAACTTTTGACTGTAAAAGTGTTGGACTCCAACCCATAGCAAACTGCCAATTATACTGCCCCACACGATGCCGTACATTCCCATATACTGCACAAACCAAACACTAAAGCATACATTGGCGATAATAGAAAGAATGGCTGCATAAGTGATTGCCTTTGTTTTTTTTGAAATTTGGATGCCTAACGTAAAGACATAAACAAAAGCCAAAATAAAGTTCAAAATCAGTAATAAAGGAATTAGATGAAAGGCATCTTGGTAATCGGGCGCAAAAAACAAGATGAGTTCCGTTCGGAAGCAGGAAATCACAATAATCAGAAATAATGAGCCAAATATAAATAGATTGAAGAAGAGCGGAATTAAGTTTTTCGCCGTTTCTCTATTCATGGCAAACACATAGGGCATCCATGCCATTCCAAACGATGAAAGGACAATCTTTAATACGCCACTGATTCGAACTGCAATGGAATACACTCCAACATCTTCTATGGATAAATATTCCTTGATTAAATAGCGATCTAATATTTCGGTTGCTTGAAATAAAAAGATGACAGAAACAAAATGGATGGAATACTCTAGTAGCTTTTTAAAGTGTGTGAACTTTATCGTCACCTGTAACAGCTTTGGGTTAAAGTAAAATGCAACGATATTGCTAACAATTAAAGAGACCAATGAAGCGATAAAAAAGCCTTTTACCCCTGTTTTATAATAAAATACGAGTATAAACCCCAAAGCGGATAAAATGACAAAATTCAATAGAGATAGCCCCCCATAAACTATCTTTTTGAATTTAGCTCTTAGTATTTCCAAATTGTAATTGAAAAATATCGTTAATACTACAATTCCAATACTATAATAATACAACTCTGGGTAGGAATGGATTTCCAGCAAACTATTCAGCAAGGGCGTGAATAAAAGTAAGGCTAGCACATAGATTCCAGATATCAGCACAAATAGAGAAGTAATTCCTTGTAATAATTCATTCTTTTTCTCGGTCTGATCTTTTACTTCTGGATAAAAACGAATAATCGCATTTAACAAACCAAGAGGTAATACTGCAATCATTAAGGCATTCCATGAATTATAAATATCCATGATGCCGTAATCTGCTTTGGTCAGTATTCGGGTAAAGATTGGGGTTAAGAATATCGCTGCAAATAGGCTTAAATACCTTGAAAAGCCATATACGATGCTATCAGAGAAAACCTTTTGAACAATCTTTTTCTTAGTCATTCCAGTGTGATAGGTCTTTATTGAGTAATGTACTTAGCTTTTGGTTATGTGCTTGGAAGTGCTTTTTCAGCATGGCTATAGTATGAGGATCTGCTTGCTGATTTGCAGTTAACTTTTTTCTTACACGTTGTGCAATTGCTAAGCGCCAAGAATTGGGAAGGATGTATTTTAAGCCAGTGAATTTACCTAAGGTAGATAATAAAGAAGGCACTTCAACCAATTTTTTAGTATTGTCATTTTTTAATTCGATCTCTTCACGCTGTAAAGCGGGCAAGCCTATAAATAAACGTAGTTCATTCAATACAGCCGCTGGATTATGCTTCAAATCTTCTAAAAACAATACTTTAATTTGTTCATTTTCAAAGATTTGATAGTACCTCATTAATTGCTCATAATAATACCCACTGTCTACATAAGTTCGATAAAACTGTACATTGTCTGGGCACGCACAATACGCATCGACTTCTTCTTGATTGTGAAATCGTTTACCTGCCTCTATTCGTTTAAGGTCTTCTTCGATTGCTTTTTTAAACGATAGTTTTTCCAATCCTCTTGAGTATAAATGCCACCAATGGGAATAAGCTCTACTTGCAGGCTCTCTTAAAATGGCAATTAATTTTGCTTGAGGATTAGTTTCCAGTATTCTTTGCGGAATATAAGGTAAATACATATTTCTATGCCGAGACTCCCCAATTAACTGCTCTTGATTCCAGTGACTGAAATAGGTTTTTTGATAATAATCCAGCCCTTTTTCATATTCACATTCAAAAAAGAAAGGCTCTTTGGGATTGGACATACACACCTCCGAAAAACTATCTAAATGATTGTGTAGTGTTGTTGTTCCACATTTCGCCACTCCTATGATAAATATATTAGGTGAAAAAGTTTTCATATTACCCTTTGCTGATTCTGTCAATATGCTTAATCAATAAACTATTCCATAGCTGCAATGGCAGCTTCCACAACTAACCCAATACTTTCCAATAAAATGTAAACTTTTCGATTCCCTACTTTTTCTACCTTACCTTTTTCACCCGCAAAAGCTCCCTGTTGTAGCGTCACCAAATCGCCAGGTTCTAATGCTTTTACAGTTAACGAGCTATCTTTGTACTCTCCCAAGAAAGTTTTCAAATGATCCATCTCCTTGTCTTTGATAACGGCAGGCTTTCCTAACCAGAAAATGAAATTCATCACGCCTACGTCTTGCAATACCTGATAACGCTCTTTTTCTGTTACTCTCACAAACACATACGAACTAAAAACAGGTATAATCACTTTCTTTTTCCGATCACTCCACTGTCGTAAAGTAGTATAGGTTGGGCAATACACTTCAATTCCTTGTTTTTCCAAACGTTCGGCCACTTTTTTCTCACTACGAGACTTCGTGTAAATGGCATACCAATGTTTATCGTGTGACTTCATAATTTAACGGCTTATTCACATACAGTTCTTCTAATATAAGCAAATTAAGTTTCACATGCTGAAAAAGAGCACGTTACTATTCCGTATTTTGCTTACTAAAATCATTTCTGATGAACTTGTCCATTCGATTTGATGGACTCATTTTATTTTCTGCATGTAACCTGTGAAAAATACAGTCAACACGTAAGTCATCTCGGCTTGTAAAATCCATTCTTTTCTTCATAGCTATTTGTTTCCTACGTAGTGATAGCTAAACTACTTAAGCTGTCCAAATGAGTAAATAATCCTTATTGTCGAAATCCATGGTTTCAAACTCTTCCTCGGTGTAAATTACATACCTAATCTTCCTAGAAATTAAAGCTTCTGTCTTTTCAATCATTTCGATCAGATAAGCACGGTCGATATCACCAATTAATACCAAATCAATCACCTTTGAATCTTTTCCTTTTGCTAAATCTCCCGTAAGGTAAACTCGTTTCAGATTACCTAAGCCTTTCAAAATATTGCTAATAATCACATCTATGCCGACATATTTTCGCACAATACGATTTACATCTTCAAATAAAGGATGCAACTTATTCACACTGAAAAACTTTTTATTTCCTTCCACATTTGTTTGGAGCATTTCCGCTTTTTCCAATCTATTCAATTCTAAGCGAATAGAATTAGAGGATTCTCCAAACTCTCCTTCTAAACTTCTGAGGTAAGAAGAAGTATTGGGGTTTAAGAAAAACTTAAGTAATAACTTGATGCGAGTTTTTGAGGTAATCAGTGTATCTAGCATAATTCAGGAAATATACCAGCTCGCTGGGATAAGATTTGGCATGGCTTCGCCACATCAGTCACACTTGGTCAGCTGACTAAAAACAAATTGAGTAGAAAAACTACTCAACTTATACGACGATTTTAGCGCAAGGTTGTGTTAAAAGTGTAAACCTACAAAAAAATCACAGCGAAAAAAGAGGGAATTTAAAATTGTTTAGAAAGGCCTATTTGATTATTAAGGCACTTCATCCGCATAATTTCATAAAAATAGGGATGGCATGAACAATATTACAAGGTTCATGCCATCCCTATAGGTATTAGCGATGAGCTATACTAGCTTATTCTAATATATTGAGTTATTTTATAGCACAAGACTATCTACTTTTTCTGCGATATTCCCTGCATCAACCGCTTTTGTTAATGCGCTTCCAATAATGGCAAAATCGGCAATTTTCAATACTTCTTCCACCTGTGCTTTTTCCGATATACCAAACCCTAAGCCTACTTTAGCTTTACTATTTGCCTTAATGTGGCTAATGAGTTCTTGAATTTTAGGATTGATGCTAAAACCACTTCCTGTGATTTTATAATCGGCCATGATGTAAATGTAATCGGAGTTTAAGGCTAATATTTGTTTTAGGCGTTCTCCAGAAGTATTGGCAGAAATAACGGGAATCATTTGCACATCAGCATGCTGATGGATGGGTTGGGCAATCGGGCTATCAAATGGCAAATCGGGAATGATTACGTAAGGAATTTTTAGCGCAGCTAGCTCATCGCAAAACTTTTCGATGCCAAAGGTGAATAATTTATTCACATAGGTCATGGTCATGATGATTTGCTGTGGGTAATCGGCTCGAATTTCCTTCAAAAACTGCAAAGAATCCGCCATTGTCGTACCCCGCTCTACCGCTTTTCGATTCGCATCAGTGAGCACTGTACCGTCAGCCGTTGGGTGAGAAAAAGGAATTTGTAATTCTAAGATTTCCATTCCTTTCTGAATATATAAATCGGCAATTTTTCGACTTTCTGCTAAACTTGGATAGCCAATTACCATATGAGCCATAATAGGCGTTAATGTCTCAGTCATTTTTTCTGTATTTATCAACTCAAACGAAAAGCTAGTTTTAGGTTAAGGAAAGCAGCTACACTAAGGCCATCAATTGTTCTAATAGTTTAGTCAAAAAATCAGGCTCATCTGCATCGTCTTTTTCCGACCAATACACCTCATATTTTCTACCTTCTTTCCTTAACTCAATGTGTTTATAATCCTCATCCGCTTCTAGCACTGCATCGCGATTTAATGGAGGGTGTAAGTCCAAAAAATCTTTACTTTCAGCTAAGCTAAACAGCTCAGCAATGAGTGCTTTATTTTTCACTTTGTGGATTTTTTGATAGGAATTGTCTTCTAAATGTAAAGAATATAACATCCCATTTTCAAAAATGGCAAAATACTCATCACCTCCATCATGCCATACAATGTGTTTCCCTTTGGGAATCATCTCATTTTCCCCATATAGAGGAAGACTCATTACAGTGATTAGAATAATTGCTAAAGTTAAATTCTTTTTCATGCTAATTGGGTTTAATGTTGACTGTATCATGCTTATTATTACCGCTACACTCCAGTCATCTTAACTCAGCAATTATAGCCTATTTCCGCCTTATTCGGCTTCTTTTCTCACTTCATCAAGCTGTGATTGTAAGAATTTAGCAAAACTATCAGGTTGAATATTGCGCATGGTAATGAAAAGATCTTTTTCTCCCCTTCCAGAACCATTTACTACAATTACCTGTTCAGGGCTCATACTTTTGGCTTGCTCAATAGCGTATGACAGCGAGTGTGCAGACTCTAGTGCAAGTATAATGCCTTCGTGCTGTGCTAAAAGTTTAATTGCTTCTAAAGTCTGTACATCGTCAGCACTTGTAAACTCTACCCGATTTTTTTCTGACAAATACGCCAATATTGGACTAACGCCACAATAGTCTAACCCAGCAGATACAGAGTGTGTAGAAGAAATATTTCCATCATTATCTTGCAAGAAGAACGAATAATATCCCTCAAAAACTCCTTTTTCGCCATTACTGACTTTGGCCGCATGCTCTCCTGGTTTTGTTCCTCTTCCTCCAGCTTCTACGCCAACTAAGCGCACGTCTTTATCATCCAGAAAATCAAAAAACATCCCCATGGCATTGCTTCCTCCACCCACACAAGCCGTACAAATGTCGGGTAATCGCCCAATTTGCTCAATAGATTGGCGTTTGATTTCTTCGCCCACCACTTTTTGGAAGTATGTGTTCATAACAGGATAAGGATGTGGCCCCACTGCTGAACCTAATAAGTAGTAAGAATCCTCAGGGTTCGTGATTAAATCTTTAAATGCTGCAATTACAGCATCGTTTAAGGTTTGCTCGCCATCATACACGGGCACCACTTTGGCTCCTTGTAATTCCATCCAATAGACATTAGGTCGTTGCCGATCATAGTCTTTTTTACCCATGTACACGATACATTCAATTTGGTATCGCGCACAAACGGCAGCCGTAGCGTAGCCGTGCTGTCCTGCTCCTGTTTCAGCAATAATTCGAGTTTTACCTAAACGCTTTGCCAGCAATACCTGCCCAATACAGTGATTAATTTTGTGCGCTCCCGTATGATTTAACCCTTCGTTTTTCAAATAAATCTGCGCACCTCCAACCGATTGGCTCAAATTCTTTAAATGTACTAAAGGCGTTGGGCGGCCACATAATTCAGCATGAGCATGATGAAGTTCCGCTAAAAAACGTTCATCCGCTTTATACTTTTCAAACGCTTCTGCAATTTCTTCCATATTTGGTCGAATCACCTCTGGTACAAAACACCCACCAAATTCGCCAAAATACCCTTTAGAGTCTAATATATATTCCCGCAACGATGTTTCAACAGCAGTTTCCATAGTTCCAATTTTTCATATAACAATTCACCAGAAAGTTTTCTCTAACTAGCTCTGCATTAAAACAAAACTAAATCTTTGTGCATTCATTTTGTTTGTCTAATGCCAACAAAAATAGGAAAGGGAGTAGATTTTCAGCAACAAAAGCCATTTTGTTTTGTAAAAATGGAAACGAAATTCGTTTGCATGATGCGCTTGGGGTTAAATTTTAATCTACCCAAACAATGTGTTCATCTTGCAATTCGGGCAAGGATTTCATTCTAAGGTATACTCTTGCCGTGACGATGACATCTTGCAAGCAATACTTGACAATGCGAGCCAAATCTTGATCACGATGATAAACCGTATTCACTTGACTGCCATCCAAGTCTGATTTACTCGATTCAATATTAAACAAAGCGGCTAGTAATTCTAAAGAAGTGTAGTGTCGGTATTCCCCAAACTTCCACATATGAAGGGTATCTAAGTGTTTAATTTCCCAAGATTTCGCACCTAAAATGTTTAAGGTTTTAGGCAGCGAAATGCCGTTAATCAGCATTCTACGACATAAAAAAGGGTAATCAAACTCTAAGCCATTATGAGCAACTAGCTTCAGGCGTTTTTTCCCTTCGAGCATGGCCTTAAACTCCTCTAAAACGGCTGTTTCATCGTTGTGGGTAATGGCCTTTACTTTGAATGAGAGGGCATCATCTTCGCCCTTAAAAAAATAGCCCACGCCTATGGTAATCACTTTGGCAAACTCTGCTAAAATTGGCGCCCATTCAAAATACGACTCGGCCGCTGTAGCTTCTTTGTCAAATCGTTTTCCCTTTTTATCCCAAAGTGGCTTTAGTCTATCAGGTAACTCTTCGTAATCTGCAACCACAGAAGCAGTCTCAATATCAATAAATAACAGGTTTTTTAGGGAATCAAAAGGGCTCAAAATGCTCAACGTTTAGTAAATGACTGGTAACTAATGTACATGAATTCTTGCTGTTTGCAAAACATCGCGTGTATGCAACATCAAAGCATCAACTATTATGATCAAAAACAAAAAAGGTAAACATGCCATCTACAAAAAGTTTCTGCGTCCTATGCTCCTCATTTGCTAGCCACCTCAGCGCTTCTTTTGCCTTATTCTTTCTCTTTTTGCTTTTCCAATAACTTTTTCAGCACCCTATTGTAAAAAAGTTTTCGGCCCACTTGCGAAACAAAAAACACATAAATAGTCCCTACAACCACACTTGTTGCAATGGTAAAAGGGAGATTATAGTTCGTAAAGAGATAAAGCACTAAAAAAGTAGCACCACCAATAATGGTAAATGAAATGAGATTTCGTATGTTCATAATTAATATCCTTTAGCCAGCAAGCCCAAATAATCTTCACTAAAATCAATCTTCAACTCTACCCACATGGGTAAATGATCGGAGATTTGAAAAGTTTTCCAAACTTTGTAGTAACGTTTTTTCTGAAACTCTTTTCTTGGTCGATCTGGCTTAATGTAATCGCGAATTTCAGCATTCATTTTGTTGTAGTAGGTATCAAATTCTTTATCGGTAAACACCGTATTGAAAAATTCGAATACGCCTGCATTTTTCTCACTGTCGCCCAATCGCAACTCATTTAATTGAGTTTTAAAAGCGATTTGATCGTAATACTTGGTTCGACCAATATTACTGGGTTTTCGAATTTGCTCTGGCACTTCAAAACCTTGATCTAGTAAGGCTTTCATGGTTTCGTGCTTGGGAGATACGATATTAAAATCGCCCAACAAAATGTAGTTCTCTTGTTCCTTTTCTGCTCGATCACCCAAAAAACTCGAAAGGCTACGAATTTCTTCAATTCTTCGCGTTAATTTTTCTCCGTGATCTGATCCATAGTAAATGTGAACCGTACACAAGTTAAATTTAAACCATCCACAACGGAAAGCCACCATAAAAGGAGTTCGTGCAAATTGTTTTTTATCTTGAATAAGTTTGCTTTGAGGCAACACAATTTCCCCTGCTACGCGTTCAAATGTAACTTTGTTAGAGTCGTAAATAAAAGCCATCCGTTCAGAATTGCCCGATCTGCCCGCAGTAGCATCTGTTACGATGTATTCCCAACTCTTTCCCAATATCTTCATCAAACGTTTCAAAGGTTCTATATCGGCATTCACTTCCTGCACAGCGATGAGGTCAAAGCGGGTAATGATTTCAGCAATGTAAAAATAGCTTTCTTGCAACCTTGGCCCATGCCCAAACTTATTACTGTCGAAATCTCTTAGATTCCACGTAGCCAATAACAAGGTTCTATCCACCGTACGTACAGGGATTTCTTGATCTAGCGCTTTTCGCAGTTCCAACAACTTTTCTGCCGTTCGTTGTCGATCAATGGCATTAAACCGTTTTCTACTTCTGAGGTATGAATAATTGGGCATGTTCGTCTTGATTTAGCACGTGCCTAAGCTAAGCGCTTAGAACTCGTTTCAAATTAATGGAGCATCCCGAAATAAGCCAAGTTATTTCCAAGGAATTTGCCACCCTTGTAATTCTTCCTGAAAAAACAGGCAAACTTCTCTAACTTGCTTCCGCTAATCACAAACCTGTATGCTGTTGAAATCATTCAGCGCTGCTCGAACATCCTATGAAATACTCAACAAATCGAAATTAAAACATTCAACAATGAAAAAGCTTAATTACTTTGCACTTTTTCTGCTGACGATCAGCATCATAAGTTGCAACACCGAAAAGAAAGAACCGTTTATGGATATTGCTTTTGACGCATACCCAAACACTCAGAAAGTAGATCAAACCGATGATTATTTTGGCACCCAAGTGGCTGATCCTTATCGCTGGTTAGAAGACGATAATGCAGACGATACCAAAAGTTGGGTAAAGGCTCAAAATAAAGTCACTTTTGATTATTTGAACAAAATTCCATTCCGCAATCAGATCAAATCTCGTTTAGAGAAACTATGGAATTATGAAAAGTACAGCGCTCCATTTAAACGTGGAGGAAAGTATTATTTCTATAAAAATGATGGTTTGCAAAACCAATACGTTTTATACACACAGGAATCTTTAGATTCAGAACCTAGCGTTTTTCTCGATCCAAACACCTTCTCCGAAGATGGCACGGTTTCTTTAGCTGGTTTTACAGTTTCTAAAGATGGTAAATATGCGGCCTATCAAATTCAACGATCGGGTTCAGATTGGCGAGAGATTCATGTGATGGAAATTGATGGCATGAAAAAACTAGCAGATACCATCAGTTGGGTCAAGTTCTCTGGTATTTCTTGGTATCAAGATGGTTTTTACTACAGTCGTTACGATGAACCCAAAGAAGGAGATGCGTTAAAGGGTGCCAATCAATTTCAAAAAGTGTATTATCACAAGGTCGGTACTACACAGGCTGAAGATCAACTGGTTTATCAAGATACAGAACATGCACAGCGTGGGTTCAGTGTGGCAACCTCAGAAGATGAGCGCTTCTTGATGTTGTATGGTTGGGAAAGTACCAGTGGCAATACCTTGATGATTAAGGATTTAACGAACCCGAAGAGCGATTTTATAACCATCATTGATGATTTTGATAATGATCATGGCATCATTGGTAATGACGGCGATCAATTATACATTATAACTACATTAAATGCCCCTAACCAACGTTTAGTCACTGTTTCGGCAAGCAATCCTGATCCAAGTAATTGGAAAGATGTATTGCCTGAAACCGAAAATGTATTGCAAGGAGTCAATATGGTTGGAGGGAAGCTTATTGCAGATTACATGGTGGATGCCCGCAGCCAAGTGGAACAATACGACATGACTGGCAAATTAGAGCGTGAAATCAAGTTACCCACCATTGGCTCAGCCAGTGGGTTTGATGGCGAAAAAGAAGATAAAGAGGTGTTTTATACCTTCACCTCATTCACCTTCCCTTCCACCATTTACCGCTATAACATCGAATCTGGAGAATCTACCCTTTTCCGTCAATCTAAAGTGGATTTCGATCCAAATGATTACGAAACCAAGCAAGTAAAGTATAAGAGCAAGGATGGTACAGAAGTGCCTATGTTCATTACACACAAAAAAGGCTTGGAGATGAATGGTAAAAACCCAACTTATTTGTACAGTTATGGTGGGTTTAATGTTAGCCTGAATCCAGGTTTTAGCGTCACACGATTGCTATTTATGGAAATGGGTGGCGTATTTGCCATGCCAAATATTCGCGGTGGAGGAGAGTATGGAGAAAAATGGCATGAAGCGGGTACCAAAATGCAAAAGCAAAATGTGTTTGACGACTTTATCGCCGCTGCGGAATACTTACACCAAGAAAAATATACCTCACCTGAGTTTACCGCCATTGCTGGCGGCTCAAACGGAGGCTTATTAGTTGGAGCCACCATGACGCAACGCCCCGACATCTGTAAAGTGGCCTTACCTGCTGTTGGTGTATTAGATATGCTTCGTTATCAACACTTTACCATTGGCAGAGCTTGGGCAACGGATTATGGTACGTCAGAAGATTCAAAAGAAATGTTCGATTACCTCTACAGCTATTCTCCCGTTCATAATGTAAAGAAAGGAACGGCTTACCCAGCTACTTTAGTCACCACAGCAGATCACGACGACCGCGTAGTACCTGCGCATTCCTTCAAGTTTATTTCGGCATTGCAGGAAAATCACGATGGCCCTAATCCTGTTATGATTCGTATTGAAGAAAAAGCGGGACATGGTGCGGGTGTGCCTACTTCTAAACGCATTCAGGCTACAGCCGATGTATATGCATTTGTTTTCCAAAATTTTGGCATCAACCCTTTTGATACGAAGGATTAAGGAGGTTATATAAGCATGTAAGCAGAATGAATACGGCATTTTTACTGATTCTTTTTAAGCTAA
>JBMYQA010000137.1:0-14895 GCA_049600855.1 Flammeovirgaceae bacterium
GGTAACCTGATGACACCAAGAAGAGAAAAGAAAGCATTAAAATTCCGCTAATTAGAAAAAATCGCATTGTATCCCGATTAGTTAATGGATGAAACTTGTTTGTTATAGCTTATACACTCATAAAACACGCCCCCCCCAATAACACCCTACCCTCTAACCTATTTTTTTTTAGCGAATCGAAAATTCTGTTTCCCCCCTACAAAACACAAGCAAAACGGTGTGTTTAAATAGCCTTTTAGTTCATGCGTCACTACATTTTTTTGCACTCAAATCAATTATCATTTATCTTCATCGAATAACCAGTATTCATTGCATGTCTACAAACTATCCATATCAAGCCTTTTATTGTGAGGAAAATATTTGGCATTTAGCTAATGTATTTCCCAACAGTTTGGTGCTCTTTATTCTGAATTACGAAAAGACGACAAAGCTCTATTACCAAAAAGCAGCTGCCCACCCACTTTTACCCATTCATTGGGATTACCATGTCATCTTGTTGCGCGAAGAAGAAGAATTAATTTACGACTTTGATACACATTTGGGATTTCCAGTAGAAGTACCCAGTTATTTTAATATGACTTTTAATATTGGTATAGAGCACATTGATCCAAACTGTATGTTGCGGTTTATTCATGCGCAAGATTACCTCAAATACTTCTCCTCTGATCGGTCGCATATGAAAGATGAAATAGGCAACTGGATACACCCTCCACCTGCTTGGGAGCTGATACAAGGCGAAGATGAAAATAAAAAGCTTGGCTTAGACGAAATCCTCAATTTGGATAATTATGCTATAGGAAAATTAATTTCATTAAACGATTGGATATTAGAAAAGCGATTTCAGAAGGAGGTGAAATAAGATCAATCACGTTTCTCCAATAATAGTTTAGGTAAAATAATGCGAATTTCTTTTTCAATGGATTCATCATACCAAAAAACAATATGTTGTATTTCTGCATGAACACAGTGATATCCTTTTTTGATCCAAGTATCTAGCTTCTGCTGAAAGGCTTTAGAAAAACGCACCAAATTCCCAGCATCTGAGCGATATAACCCATTCCCATCTTGTGTGAGTGCCAACTCATCAGTAGCCTGTAGTTTTCTGATTTTACGTTGCACATCATCTTTGTTGAAAAAACTGAGGTAAACATCTTTATGGTAAAGATGCAGTACCGCTCGTTCGGGAAAAGGATATACCTGATTGTCGTAATGATACGTTAGCTGTTCAACTTTCGCGTGATAGGAATAAAAATCATTGGTATTGGTGTGGATTTCAAGTTGGCTTTTTGCGCGGGTAATCCCGACATATAATGCTCGAATGCGTTCTTCTGAACGAGCTTGATAATCGTTGAGAAGCATGAATACTTGATCAAACTCTCGCCCTTTTGCTTTGTGTATGGTCGAAATGAGCACTTTTTTCTGTTGCGCCATAATCACATCCTCAGACCTCACTTCTTGCATAAAGATTAACCATTCTGACATCGGCTTTTCAGCGAATTCTTTCTCAAATTGCTGGATACATAAATTCACCAAACTCTTGGAGGACGATGCGATGATTTCTTGTTGAAACTTAACTTTAATCGCTTCCCATGTTTTATTTGAGATGAATGTACTTGATTCATTCGCTTCTTTTAGGAAATGGGTAAATAAACGCATTTCTACTAAATCTCTAATTTTAAAGGACTCTTTGCCTTGTAGTGTATAACATGGAATATGCTCTGCTTTTAGTAAGCTTTCGAGTTGAATGACTTCTTGATTTTTAGTAACTAATACCGCAATAGAACCCTTGATATTGGCATATAACGATTTTAACCGCAACGTGAGCGGGATATATAACGGGCTGTTTGTTTGATATTCAATAATATGTATCTTTCCTTTTTTATTTGTATTAGCTACTAAGGGTTTATCTTTAAGCCGTCTTTTTAGTCGTTTAATAAAGAAATTGGATAGGTCAACGAGGTTGGCATGGCTCCGATAGTTGGTGAGTAAATGGTGTTTATTCGGCTTAAACTGTTGTGCATATTGATGGAAATTTTGGATATCTGCTCCTCGAAATTCATAAATGGTTTGATCGTCATCCCCAACAATGATGGACTTAATATGTTCTGCCTCTTCTAAAATGGTGTGTAGAAATTGATGTTCTTTACTGCCAATGTCCTGAAATTCATCAATAATTAGCATGCTTTTATTAGCAACTTTATTTAAAGGGGCTTCTCCCCGTTGAATGGATTCTATCGCCCTTGGAATCACTTGATCTGCTTCATCGAGCGATCCCATCTTTCCTAATAATTCGAAGGCATAGCCATGAAATGTATGAATATCGACTCCATAAGCTAAAGCTCCAATTAACTCATGGAGTCGATTTTTAAATTCTGAAGCCGCTGCCCTAGAAAAAGTAAGCATCAAAAATTGTTCAGATCGTAAATCTTCCACCTGAAGTAACGTGGCAATCTTATTCACTAATACATGAGTTTTACCACTTCCCGGACCGGCAACAATCATACTATGCTGGCTCTCATTATCTAAAATGACTTGAAGCTGCTCAGGTGATAACGCATGAATTAAGCGATGAAATTGGCTTAGCGTAAGACTCCGTTGAATTTCTTTTTTACGATCTCCAGAAAAATATTTCGCAATAAATTGTTGGTGGGGAATGGTGAAGTAATCGTTAACAAACCGCAGCGCATCTTGATAGTTTTGTAGCATTTTTGCGGCATATTCCCCTACAATGTGTACTTGCTCTGTACGATGTTGGTAATAGCTTTTTAGTTTTTCATAATCTTGTTGCTTAAATTGAATCTTATTATTCTCAATCAGACGCTCAATTTCCATAGGCGTGTAATAGATCAAAAAACCATCTTTCAACTCGATGGAACCGATATGGTGCAAGTAAAGTAGCGCTTCTTGAAATAGTGGTAGGGGGATTTCTTTTGAAACGGTAAGCTGCAAATGATCATTTGCTTCCTCCATTAGTTCAATAAAGGAAAATTCAATCAGTTCTTGGCTTGTCTTTCCAATGAAACGACCTTTTGATCTGCGATGTAGTGCTTCAATAATTTCAAGACAAACTAACTGCCGTCCTTGCAAGCGTTGATTCAGGTGTTGGAAATCTTGTTTGAGTTTAGTGATGTAAACGTATTTCTCTTTTGAAGATTTTTTAAAGTGGAGGTAGCCATTCTTTTTCCAAAACCGCAATAAATCTTTCAAATCATCAATCGTACTCGTCAGCTCTTTTTCAAGTAAGTGATGATTTATTTCCTTGAGGTAAATTCGCTCTTTGTCATGATTAAAATACTTGAAAAAATTCTTTTCTAGTAATGCCACTGTTCTAAATCGTTTTTCAGAACCTTTTTTCCCTTGGCTATGATCAATATATACCGATAAATCCCGTTGATCGCCAATAATTTTCTCTTTTCGCAAATAATTGAGTGTGGTAATTGTCGCTTCTTTAGAAATTCCTAAACGTTCAGAGAGCAAATCCACTTGTGCATCTTGTTTACTCCTTTGTGAAATGGAGCTAAAAATTCTTAATGCATGTTCTTTGTACGTTTCATCAAGCAGTTTTGAATTGCGAATTTTCGTTCTTCCTTCTTCTGCGGTTTTCACTAAAATGCTATCGGCAAACACACGAGGGCGATTAAACTTTCGCTGTAAATACCCTTGTTCTTCTAACAAAGCTAAGGCCGCACGCACCTTGTTTTCTACGAGTTCATGATCAGCATCCCAACCTGCAGCTTTAGCAAGTTCTATGGCCGATTTACACACTTTCATGCTCGAATGCGTGAGCTTTTTCACCCCTCGCCACAGTTGATAAATGTCTTTGAAGTTGATTTTAGAGAGCTGATGAAGCTGGAAATGAGCCGATAAGTCACTTTCATTAAATAGCACATAGCATTTGGCATCGATATCTGCTTTTCTGCCAGCTCTACCAGCTTCTTGGGTGTAGTTTTCTAACGAAGAGGAAATCTCATAGTGAATGACATAGGCCACATTATCTTTATCGACACCCATTCCAAATGCAGAAGTGGCTACAATAATGTTGACTTCCCCAGAGAGAAACGCATTTTGATGTAGCTTTTTGGTTTCAGTGGCTAATTTTCCATGATACCAAACGGCTTGATAGCCATCTGCTTTTAGCTTTCTGCTAATTTCTTCCGTTTGCTTCGTTCTGTTGGAATAAATGATGGTTGGCTTATTGGTAGTTTGTTCAATTAGATGCAGCAAACGCGTATATTTTTCTTTCTCATTTTTAACTTCAATTACTTCATACGATAGATTTTTGCGTTGCGCATTGGCTTGAAACACTTCCATTTGCAAACCAAGCTTCGTTTGAAAATAATGACAGATGTCATCCACTACTTGGGGCTTGGCAGTTGCCGTGAAGCAAGAAACAGGAATGGGATGTGTTAATTTTTTTTGTTCTTGAAGTAAACTGATAAATTCTCCAATGTATAAATAATCTACGCGAAAATCTTGTCCCCATGAAGAAAAGCAATGCGCCTCGTCAATAACAAAACGGGCAATATTTCGCTGAAGTAGTATTCTAAATAAACTTGCAGAACGCAACGATTCTGGTGATAAGTACAAGAGATGTGCGCCACCTTCCGTTACGCTTTCAATGGCTTGGGCACGTTCTAAGGGAGATAATAATCCATTAATGGCAACCGCTTCTACAATATCAAAGCGTTTTTCTAATACATCCACCTGATCTTTCATTAAGGCTTGTAGTGGAGAGATCACTACCGTTAATGCTTTGGTAGCGTCTCCTTGAAGTAGTGCAGGTAATTGAAAAGTCAGCGATTTGCCGCCACCTGTTGGGAAAATGGCTAAGAAGGATTGCTGCTCAAGTCCAGCTCGAACGACTTGTTCTTGTAAGGGCATTCCATCATCATATTCAAAACTTCGAAAAGAATCATAGCCAAAGTATTTCTTTAATGCTTGAGTAGGATTCAGGTTAGCTGTGCAGTAGGTGCAGTCAATGTGGTCACAAGGTTGTAGCCGAATTTGCTTTAAGTATTCATTGACTTTGGGGAATTTATGATTGAGCCATGGCGGAGCAATGGATTGATTATTGGCATTAGCTAAGGCAATGGCAAAGGCTAATGTGATTGGCGATTCCTCAATTAACGCATGAAAGGTTCCATAAGTGCAATATTTATCTTTCTGATCCCCTTTCCTAATGAAATCAACAAGTTCAGCATGACGAATAGAAGCTTGGAAAGGCTGATGATCGAAGAAACCATTAAAGCCATCTGTTTGCTTTAGGAGCAAGGCAAACACTTCCTGTAGTGTCGCGGATAGTTGAGAAAACTGTTGTACACATTCTTCGTAAAGTTGTTGGGCTTGAATAGAATCGGCAAGTGGGTTGTTGCGTTCTGTACTGACTAACTTATAATCTTTGACAAGGTGATGATAGGGTTTATTGGGAAACAGCAAGGTTGACAAATAGAGCGTATCAATGATTTTTTTTCCATTTAAAATCGTTGAGAATCCATGTTGCTTCAGTATGGGAATATCATGATGAATAATGTTATGGCCAGCAATAATTGGTGATTGACTCATGAATTCTTTCAATTTCACTAGATCATTTTTATGAAATTGAGTGTGCCCCCATGACATACCAATATCTTTGATATTATGGTGCGAATCACTTTCTAAATCGAAGAATAGCGGTATGTTTGTTTTAATAGAATTGATAATGAGAATGCTTTTTTTATATATGTATTTGAATATCAGAAATTTAGCTGAAAAAATCAAGAATTAGGCACAAGGAAAAGGCTTTTCTTAGAAAACAGTTTGGTGCTTTATTCAGCAACTCATTTGCATTCTTACTCCTTAACGCTGGGTTTGTAAATCCAGCATTAAGAAGTGAAACAGATGTTTCAGTTTTTATACACCATACTAACCTTATAAGCAGATAAACAAAACCAAAAAAGCGACCCCAAATGGATCGCTCTTTCTTCGTTGTTCACTTTAATAATTGATTAATAATAAATTAGAATGTATAGGTTACTGTACCAGTCACCATTCTTGGTAGAATCGGTACAGCCCATACGGAACCTGGCTGGCCAAGGCCAAAGGCATTCACTCTATGATTGTCCAAAAACTCTTTGGTGAAAAATTCTTTGTTTCCGTCTAATAATGCCGCACCTTCTGTTCGGGTTACACCAATTTCATTGAAAATATTGCTAATGTTCGCTGCCACTGTTAAGTTGCCAAACTTCCTTGAAACACCTGCATTAAATACATTAAAAGCAGGCAATTGGAAGTCGTTACGCTTGTTGTATTGGTATTGTCCTGTATATCTCCAATTTACAAATACATTAAAGCCTTTGAATTTATAAGAGGCCGTTAAATCAGCAATAATTTTAGGAATATCATTGACTTGGTTACCACTCATATCTTCGTAATAATCGTCTGAAACGTCACTATTCCTGAGCTGTGCAGGAGGTGTTTCTGGGAAGGTAATTGGTGTACCTGGGTCTAACAAGGGCTGCAAGGTTTCCGTGTCCGAAACATATATTGGCGAAGTGCCATTGGTATTGTATAACGCGAAATCAACGTAACGCGGATCTTGAACAGTTGCCAATAAACGGAAATCTAAATTCTTAACTGGACTTGCCACTGCTTCCAACTCTAAACCGATCGTTCGTGCTGTGTTAAACGTAGGATTGGTAAAAAAGGTGGTATTCGTTGAGACTGCAAATATGCGGAAAGTAATGTCATCTAAGTAACTGTAAAATGCCGTGGCAAATAAGGACACTTTTGGTGTACGAACTTTAAATCCCGTTTCTACCTGATATACTTTTTCTACTACACCTCGTTGAATGGGCGTATTTTCATAGTTACTGATGTATTGCTCATGATCGGGAGCTTTATTTCCTTTTGAAGCTCTAAAGAAAAGTGCTTTTGATTCATCTAACTTGTAATTCGCCCCTAATGAAAAGCTAAACATATTGTAGGTTTCATCATAGGTAAATCGTTCATCATTGTGTTTTTTGGCAAGTGCATCATATAAGGTAAAAGGATTACCATCGCCCTCCGAGATGCTCCACCCTCTTTTGAAACCATCATGAGTGATGCTCTCAAAGCGGAGTCCTAAATCTAACGTAAGTTGATCATTTACTTCCCAAATGTCATTGATAAAACCAGCAATGCTGGTTGCATTTCCTTCAAAACCAAGTAAAGTCACTAAGTTGACAGCCGCAAATCCTTCATTATTCGTTACTTGGAATGTACCAGCGCCATTCAGCGGGCCCGATGTAGGGGTAAACTCCATCCTTAACGGCCTCGAATTGGGTTCTAACGTACCTACTAAAATATCGGCATGCCAAGTTGATTTTAGGGTAGATCGAGCGAAAAAACCGCCAATGGTTAAACTATGGTTTCCTGCTTTCCGCGAAATCGTTAACTGATTCATCAAATCAGAAATTTCATTATTCATATCCAGCGGAATCGTTCCAAATACGTTGCTGCCTACATTGTTGATCCCATTTACTGGATCATACATGACCTCATTGGTTTTGGCATCATAGAAAACAAAATCAGCAGGGTTAAATGTGTTCACATCCGTATAGCCTAAGCCAATAGTTGCAATCGGTGTGGGCACCACAATGTTTCCAACATATTGCAAATAGCGATGATCTGCAGACGTAAACTTGATATTGTTGTTGAGTGTCCATTCTCCCAAATCTTGGGTAAAGTCCAAGCCAATCGAAATGAGGTCAACATCAATGCCATTGCTTGAATCAAATTCTCGCGTGGCTCCTGCTTCTTTTCCAAAGGAATAATCAGGTATGCTACTTTGTACATCAGAAAAAGTAGAGCTGTAATTCAAATCAAAATCTACCAAAGCATCTTCAAATGGCGCTAAGGTTTCTAAGCTACTGAAAGGCAGCGGACGGTATTGCGTTACCCGATCGTTTAAATACTTACCATACAGTTTAATCTTTCCACTTTCGTAGTTATACACCAAATTTCCTTTCACTTGTCCACCTACATTCGCATTAAATGGAATATCGCGCGCACCTTCATCAAAGCGATAGAAACCGCCTACATAATAGGTAAACCCAGATTCGCCAATTGGTCCGCCTAGCCCTAAATCTGCGCGAGTAAATAAATTACGGCCATTGGTACCGCCTTGTAGACTGGCTTGTCCACCAAATGATGAACCTCCTTCTTTCGAGATGAAATTATAAATTCCTCCTGGAGCGTTCGATGCCGTGATGGCAGCACTTCCTCCACGAATGGCTTCTAAACGGGCTACATTTACATCCACACGAGAAAACATGTCGGCAGTAGCAAATCGTACAAGAGAGCTCATTACAGGTAAGCCATCTTCTTGTAAAGAAACATACCTAAAGCCCGTGTCATCCGTAGTTCCTGAGGCCATGCCACGTGCATACACGCGGTTTCCTACTTCTCCACCTGCATTATCTACATAGGTGCCAGGAATGGCATTTAACAAATCCCCTGTTCCTCTGGCTAATCGCTGAGTAATCATACTGGCGTTCATGGTAGTAATGGCCACACTGGATTCTAACTTTGACTTTTCATTGAAAACCCCAGTCACAATTACCTCATCTAAACCCAATTGATCCGTAGACAGGACAAAGTTTAGATTTACTGCACTATTTCCTACAGTAACCGTTTGCTTTTGCGTTGCATAGCCAATGTATGAGGCTACAATGACGTACTCTCCAGCAGAGAGCTCACTAATGGTATAATTACCTTCTAAATCAGTTTGGGTGCCTTTTGTTGTTCCTTCAATGACTACATTTGCACCAATAAGTGCATCTCCTTGTTCATCGGTAACATTTCCACTAATGTTACCTTGGGCAAGTACAAACGTACTCATGAAGGAAAATAGTAGGGTAAAAACTATCTTGTTCATGCTAAAGGATTGGTTTGAATTGCGAGACAGACTCACGAATTACATTCTTAAATGAATTATTTCGAATAAAGCCATGTTCAAGTTCCAAAATATTTTGGGCTATTTCAATTCATTTGGTTGATGGTGTTGTAACAAAATGAACAATAATTGACTGACAGGCCAAGTTATTGGCAGTCAAAAGATTGCGTTTACATTTATTACCACTTGGAAAATGATGTTGATACAACAGTTTTGAGCTTGAAACTTTTACATTTAGATATAAAGTACCAAAAAAAACATCGTGAATCCAGTTTTTCGGGAATAGAATTGTGGGGGCAATACGGTGTTAACAAAATGTGTAGGTTTTTTACTAAAAATTAGCAAAAAAATGGCTGAAGAACTCTTAATACAAAATGATGTGAGCAAGCAAGAACAGTATGATCTTTTATTGCCACAAATTGAAGCGTTAATCCAATATGAAACCGATCTGATTGCCAACTTATCTAATGTGGCAGCGGCCTTGATGCAAACTTTTGGACATTTATGGATTGGGTTTTACTTGGTGAAAGCGGAACAATTAGTGCTTGGCCCCTTTCAAGGGCCAATAGCGTGTACGCGTATTCCTTTCGACAAAGGCGTATGTGGGGCCGCTTATACGCAAGCGAAAACCTTGTTGGTGGATGATGTGGAACAATTTCCTGGACATATTGCGTGTAGCTCCGACTCTAAATCAGAAATTGTCGTTCCTATTATTAAAGCAGGAAAGGTACAACTTATTCTGGATATTGATAGTGCTGATTTAGCCACTTTTGATGTAGTAGATCAACAGAATTTGGAAAAATTAGCTGCATTAATTGCTACGAAATTGTAAGTAAGTGAAATTTTTGAACATCGGTATAAACAATAACTTAACTAGAGCAATGCTCTTATGCATCGTGCTCAGTTGTTGGCAGGAATATGCCCATACTCAAGACTCTACAAAGGTTGGGAATTGGCACTTGGGGAGCATAACGCTAAATTCAGGAGAAACTAAAAGGGGTCATCTAATTTTCAAAGATGAGGTGTTGATTAAAAATAATAGTTTAGCCTGGTCGCAAGGTATTCGATATAATAATCGCAACTATTCCAGTTATCATGTTCTCCAACAGGCGGAGGTCTTGTTTGATGATGGAGAACAACAACAGATCTATGGCGGCAATGATTTAAAAGCCTTCTCCATCATCATGGATTCGTTAAGACCTGAATCAACGCTTTATTTTGCAACGTTGCCGATGCCCTCTTCCACTCGAATCACCAATACCCGGTTTTTCTTTCAAGTTATCCATGATGGGAACTTGTCACTACTAAAGCGACAATCGTTCATCTATAAACGAGCGATGGAAAATTTAGATGAACTCCCACCGTTACTGGAAAGAAAAAAAATGATTGTGACTAGTAACTACTACGTATTCGGAGAAGCTACTAAAGAACTTACCTTAATGAAGCGAGATAAAAAAGCGGTGTTTCGCATGATGGAAAATAAAAAAGCAGCAATAAAAACCTTCATCCGCAATGAAGGATTAAAGCTCTATCGAGATGATGATTTATCCAAACTCTTTCATTATTACGATAGCTTAAATCGAAATCCCTAATAGGGTAACATCATCGCGTTGTTCCATTACACCTTTAAATTCGATAAAAGCAGCCTCTAAGGTTTCCCCTTGTTTCTCAATAGGCAACGAAGCGAGCTGAGAGAGGTAGCTTTTCAAACGAAGGGTACCAAACTTTTTACGTTGATCGTTATGCTGATCTACTAAGCCATCTGTACTGAAATAAAGCGTGTCTCCTGCACGAACGTATAAGGTTTGGTTGGTAAATCCCTTTGCTTTACGCTGTCGGCCACCGATCAATTTTCGATCGCCATGAAGCACTTCTAATTCAGTACTTCCGTTACGGATGTAATACAAATCGCGTTTAGCACCAGAGAAAGTCAGTCGCACACTGCCATCCACCTCATTTTCGAACATGCCCAAACACACGTCCATGCCATCGTCATTACTGTGTTCATCTTGGCTGAGCGTTTCTACTACCCGATGGTTGAGTTCTTCCAAAATTTGAGCAGGATCGTGAATGTGTTGGATATTGATGATCTCATTTAAAAGCGTACTGCCAACAATAGACATGAATGAACCAGGCACACCATGACCTGTACAATCTACCACTGCCAGAAAACGTTTATTTACTTCGGGTAAGTGAGCTACCCAATAGAAGTCTCCAGATACGATGTCTCGTGGATAGTAGATTAAGAAATTGTTAGGAAAGGCTTCAGACAATAATCGTTTACTTGGTAAAAATGCCGTTTGCATGGTTTTAGAGTAACGAATGCTATCGGTAATGTCTTTATTTTTAGATTTAATCACCTCATATCCTTGTGCATGGGCTAGGGCAATGGAAGCATAGGAAGCTAAGGTAATTAAAATATTAACTTCTTTTTCAGTATACGCATTGCGCTCAAAACTTTGTACGGTAATTACCCCAACACGTTCCTCATTATACACAAGCGGCAGGTAAATGAGTGACAATGGGACTTCTCCTTGCAATACATCGAGTTTTTTCCCTTGCCGTTTAAAATCTTCTTCTAAATCATTCGAAAGGTATTGTTGCCCTGAGTTAAAGACTTTAATGGCAATGGATGTATCTTCTTTGGTAATCACCTCATAATGATCGGGTAAGGTTTCGCCTTTTTCGATGTAGCCTTTAAATTCCAGGATATTTTCTTTTTCATCATAAACACCAATACCAAAACCAGACGCATCCATCAATTCATTCACATTTTCATAGACAATTCGAATAATCTCCCGAAGGTCTAGCGTAGAAGTAATCGCTTGTCCAATTTCACTCAAATTTTGAATGTCGTCATAGGCTTTTTCGAGTTCATTCTTTTTGGCTTTCAGATCAGCATTTACTGAAGTAATTTGCACATTGAGCTCTCGTAAATTTTCAGCTTGCGCCAGAATTTCTTCTTTCTGTTGGCTCAACTCCGCATTTTTTATAGTAATGCGATCATTGGCTTTTTGTACCTTTTCAGCTTGGGTGGTAATTTCTTCTTTTTGCTGCTGCAGCATCACATTTTGTTCCCTTACCTCAGCAGTTCGTTTTTCAACAATACCTTCCAAGCGCTCATTTTCTTTTTCGAGTCTACGTGCATTCCACTTTACTGCAATACTCACAAGGGCAAGCCCTCCAAGGATATATAGCAAATAAGCATACCACCTGAGGTACCACGGTTTTTTAATCACAAATGTATAGGAAGTAATTTCACTCTCATTGCCGTATAAGTTTCTGGCCTTTACGTAAAAGGTGTACGTACCTCCTTTCAAGTTATTGTATTCCTTTTCTGTACGTTTTTCCCACGCACCCCATTCATTTTCTGCATCAAAGCCCTCCAAATAATATTTATAATGTGTTTCGGACTCATTGTCATAAAATGGCGCAGAAAAATGGAAAGACACGGTGTTGTAGGCGTAATCTAGTACGGGTTGCGTAGGGCTGCTTGACGATAATGCTGCCACTTGCATGCCTTGTTTTTGTTGTGTGAAATTTCCACCAAAAAGTAACGAATCTTTACCTACTATAATTTTACGAATAATGGTAGGGTAACTACTGGTTGCTTCATCCGTACCTTCTCCACGTTTAAATCGAAACAAGCCTTCTGAGCCGCCTAGCCAAGCTGTGCCATCCTCTTCGATGGTCATGCCCAAGGTCATCATGGGCGGGACTTTTTTGAATGGATTGGTGTTGAGCTCGTAGGTGCCATTCGATTTCTTTTCCATCACTACTCCAGGGCTGGTATTGGTGAATAATCCGCAAAGCCACACATCGCCATTACTGGCTTCTTGCATGGAAAAAACATCTCGCTTACCATTCGCATACTCTTCTCCAAAAGCAGTAAAGGGCTCAAAACGATCGGTATTGGGATTATAGATGCAAATTCCTTTATCGGTACCAAACAGGATTTTACCTGCCACTTCAAACAGAATTACGTTTTTATTCGAGAGTACACCTTCTGCTGTCTTGTATCGTTTTACTTCATAAAGCTGCTCGCGTTTACGGATAGCATTTGCCGCTTTCGCTGAATCATCTACAGGTTGCGTGCCTTTTTTGATTAAGCGAATCACCCCATTTCGGAATGTCCCTAACCAGATATCACCATTTTTATCTTGCGCAATACTTCGGTTATTATCATTTGCAGCTTCAATGCGTTCCTCCAATACCCATTTGCCATTTTCCATAATCATAGAACCAAACCCATCGCTATAGGCCAACCACACACGATATGGGTTTTCGATATCTTTATACATCTTAAACCCAGCACTTACCCCTTCATAATTTAATACAGGAGTGGCTTGATCTCCATTTAATTCGAAAAGCACACTGGTGGAAACTAAAAAACGTTTATCGGTAGGATTGTCAGGATTTGTGAAATTGAGCATGTGCCAGCATTGCCGTTCGTTAATTCCCTGTACTTTTTTGATGTTATTTCCTTCGAAGAGATAGGTTGCTTCAGATGTTGAAACATAAAGCGTTCCCGTACCTTCATGTCTTTTTATCCAATAAATATTTCCAATTAGGCCTGAAGATTTATCCCAATAAGAAATATCTCCTGCTAAGTCGATGCGCCCAACCCCATTGCTGCCACCTACCCAAACGGCATCATCGCGATCCTTAAAAATGGTATAAATGGTCGTATTCCGTAAACCATTATTTTTTGATCCAACACGTCTGACAAACTTAAAATCACGATCGAATACCACGACCCCTTTCCCTAAAGACCCTAATGCATATCCTCCAGGTATTTTAACTGCATTGGTATAAATGGGCGTTTCTTTTAAGGTTTGATTGGCTTCCGCAAAAAAATCATTATCAGCTTCTACATCAGCTGAAAAGGGATATTTATACAAACCGCCATTTCTTCCTGAAAGGATAATGGTATCTTTTTTATAAGGATAGGAAATCGAAATTTGTCGCTCTCTAAATTTATCATTATCCGCAACGACTTCAAGCGTATCTCCTACAATTTTATTGACATTGTATACCCCTCTGCCGCTTTCTGCGAAGTAATATTCGTTCGCCAATACAAAGCTAGAGAAAAAACGATTCTTATCTTTTCTAGGCCAATAGGTGACTTTACCATCTTGATAGCGAAATACATAGTAATAAGTGCGGAAATAGCCAACATTTCCAATGGCATGTGTCTCCCAAATATCAGTAAGGTCTGTACGCACGCTATCTGGAATCAGGTGTGTAAGACTGTTGTATTTTCCATTCCCTTGTTCGTCGTATCCCCAATAGCCAAAGTCATTAGAGCTGCCCACATAGATGAGCCCTGTTTCGGAAATAGCCATTGACCGAACCGTAACTTGACGAGGCAACTCCATAATTCGCCAAGCGTTACCATCATAGGTCATCATGCCGTTGCCATTACCAAAATACATAATTCCTCGCTGATCTTGAGTAATCGCCCAATTTTGCACATGCCCCTGATATTCCTTAGGTTCGTAGTTACGCAGAAATGGCTTTCCTTGGGTTTGGGCACTACTTCGGAAAGAAAATAATAGCAATGCAAGGAAAGCATATAAAAATATGGAGTAGAGCTTTTTCAAGTTTGTAGTGTTAGTTAGTAAGAATATCCAAAATCCAGCATACTAAAAATAATAGTTAAAGTTCGGATTAAAAAGGTCAATCCGTACGATTGTTGAGTAAGATAAGTAATGAATTTTAAAGAATAGGCATTATAGCCCAAATTGACGATGAAAGCATGAATAAATTAGACGAAGAAATTTTTAATTACTACGAAAAACTAGCTCCTGATTACGATCATAATCGCTTTGGGAATACCTATGGAGCATTCATTAATACGCAAGAGGAACGTTTGCTCAGCCCTTTATTACATTCAAAAAAGTGCGTTTTAGATTTAGCGTGCGGTACGGGCAGATTTTTAAAATACGCGCATGAAGGATTAGATGTGAGTCCTGCCATGCTGC
>JBMYQA010000138.1:0-14756 GCA_049600855.1 Flammeovirgaceae bacterium
ACGTAAAGGAAAATGAAACTAGTTTTGGAATTGAAGTTGCTGCACCGGGATTTAAGAAAGAAGATTTCAAAGTAGCGTTGGAGGATGGAAATTTGGTGATCTCGGCAGAAGTAAAAACAGAAACAGAGGACAAAAACGAGAAATTTACGCGTAAAGAGTTTAGCGCACAATCATTCCGTAGAGCATTCAGTTTGCCAGAAGTTGTTGATGCAGCGCAAATTGATGCCAATTATGAAAACGGAATTCTATTTATAAATCTACCCAAACGCGAAGAAGTAGTGGCAGACAAGCGTAAAGAAATCGCAATCCACTAAATCATTGAAAATCAGAAATCCACAAAATTTGGAAAGGCTAGCTTCGGCTAGCCTTTTTTGATGAGCGATCAGCACACCTACATTGCCCTTTTACTCACCTGCTTAAAATTGAAAATAAACGAACTCCTTTGCATTGAACCAACCAAAAAGTAAAATACTGAAAATCAGCAGATAATAGAAAGTCCACCTAAACCAAGGAACTTGTTTTGCGAGCCAAGTACGCACACTGCCATGGTTTTCCTGATAATGATGCACCCATTCTAATGCCGCTAACGCTCCAATGGCCAAACACATTTCGTAATAAGAGGCATTAATCCGAAATGCTAAATTTGAAAAATGGAAGTCGGTGAAAATATGGTGGAGAATGGTAATCGCATCATTTGTGGTTTGGGCACAGAAAAAAGGAACACTTAAACAAAACAGGTTGAAGGCAATAAAACGATTGAGCCAAGCCCATTTGATGTTTAAACCCAGCTTTTCTTTTTTCAACCTCCGAGCAACATAAATGATGAGTCCATTGATTCCGCCCCAAATTAGGAACTTTGCATGTGCTCCATGCCATAATCCAGTGGCTAAATACACTACCATAATATTGATAAATACACGCTTTGGTTGCTGACGAGCTAAGGGAATAAATAGATAATCGCGAAACCAGGCAATCAAGGTAACATGCCACCTGCTCCAAACTTCTTGCAGCGATTGCCCATGAAAAGGGCGTTTGAAGTTCTCAGACAGCTTAATTCCCAAAATCTGAGCTGCTCCTACAGCAATATCTGAGTAACCCGAAAAATCACAATAGACTTGGATGGCAAAAAAATAAGTGGCAATCAACGCATCTCCTCCAGACTGCTGAGCAGGGTTGGCATATACGAATTGGATGTATTCGGCCAAGCGGTCTGCGATCACAACTTTTTTAAATAAGCCTGCGAGAATCAGTAAACAACCATTTTTTATGCGTTCATGATCATACTGAAATTGAAAACTAAATTGGGGCAGTAAGGATTTTGCACGTTCAATTGGTCCTGCTACTAACTGAGGAAAAAAGGAAACAAATAAAGCAAACTTCCCAAAATGGGTTTCTGGTTGAATTCTACCTCTATACACATCAATACTATAGCTCAAGGTCTGAAATGTATAAAATGAAATGCCAATAGGAAGCAAGAGGTTTGATTCGGGAAGTCTTGGGCTTAACCCGATGACATGGAGCAGTAAATTGATGCTATCGCTAAAAAAATTGAGGTATTTGAAGCAGGAAAGCAGTCCTAAATTTACCAATAAGCTAATCCAAAGCCATTTTTTTCGTTTCCCTTTTTCAGCGATTGCGCCCATTTTAAGGGCGATGAGATAATCTACCGTGGTAGAAATGGCAATTAAGATGGCGTAATCTGCTCGCCAATACATGTAGAATCCATAGCTAGCAAGAAGCAAGATCAACCACCTCCAACGAACTGGAGTAATGAAGTAGAAAAAAGCTACTACTGGTAAAAACAGGAAAAACTCTACCGAGTTGAAAAGCATACACTTGAGAATTAGAAGCTGATGAGCTTAGCGCCAAAGATAAACAGGTAATCACAATGATTAATTGGCTGCTTCTCAAAAACGTCCATTTCTTTTCAATGATATAAAAGTAGGTAAAAAGAAAACGCACAGGCTGGCACCTGTGCGTAAATGTTTTGTTTCGAGCGATAGTTAGTCTTGATGTATGCCTTGCTGCTACATTAAAAGTTTGGAGACCAAACTGAGTAGCTCTTAGGAGGACATTGGATTTTTACCCAGCCATTGCCTTGAGTTGTTGGATGCCAACCTGAATGACCAGTGAAGTCTTTGATTTGCGTATTGTTCCAGTTGGTGTGTACCCAACGCTCTTGCCAGTTGTTAGAGTTGTTGATGTAAACC
The DNA here is from genome assembly GCA_049600855.1 of Flammeovirgaceae bacterium. Lineage (GTDB taxonomy): Bacteria > Bacteroidota > Bacteroidia > Cytophagales > Flammeovirgaceae > JBMYQA01. The sequence continues at coordinate 2,211 of JBMYQA010000138.1, forward strand.
ACTAAACCAGGGCTACCATTTCTACGTGCAATGTACTCGTCGTTGTCTACGTGCAATACAGACGTTGAACCTGTTGCTTTTTGGTTGTGAATCCAGATTAAGTTATTCAATCTTTCTTTGTTTAACCACTCTTCATAATCGCGGTAGAAGATACAAGGATAACCTTCATGTGTTAAGATGTAAGCATAAGCCAACATTTTATTCCAAATGATATCCGTATCGTGATTTGTCACAAAAGTTACGGCTTTAGAAGGGTCTCTTTTCAACAACATATCACCGTTTAATTCATTCAGGTTATTGTTGTCAAAAGCATTGTCCATTTTATAGTAAGCGGCAAAGTCGAAAGCAGAAGATCTACGTCCAGTATTGTCTACCCACCACTTCAAGTAATCAACATTCGCATCCCACAATTCACCTACAGCAAATCCACCTGTCCAGTCTACCCACTCTTTTACTACCCAAGGACCAAAACCTTTCACATAGTCAAATCTCCATCCGTCGAATCCAAGGTCATTTTTATAGTGCTTCGCTACACCGTCATTTCTTTTCCACAACCAATCTTGTACGTAAGGAACATCATGATCTAAATCTGGGAAACCTCCGAAAACGCCTTCGTCATTATTACTTGCCCAAGATGGGTGAAAATCATGCTGGCTTCTGGTAAACTTTCCTGAAGCGATTCCTGAAAAGTCTGTCCAAGTATTCGTTCCAGTATATTGATTTGCTTCTAATTGTCCGCCACTGTTGTGGTTCAAAACAATATCCGCATACACTTGAATTCCTTTGCTGTGCGCCTTGTTGATTAAGCTTGTAAGCTCAGTTTTAGAACCAAATCGAGTTTCAGTAGTACCATTTTGGTTATATTGACCTAAATCGAAGTAATCTGTTGGATCATATCCCATGGAGTATGGGCCATTTTGTGCTTTTGAAACGGGAGGTAACCAAATAGCAATGATCCCAGCAGCTTCCCAAGCATCGATTTTAGTTCTTACTGTATTCCACCAAGTACCACCTGCAGGTACATCCCAATAAAAGGCCTGCATCATTACCCCACCACCAGGGCCCGCTGCATTCAGACCTTCAGGAGCTTTTTCTTCTTCAGGAGTAGGTTTGATTTCTTCAACTGGATCGGAACATCCAAATAAAAGGACAAGGACGGCCAGTAGTTTAATGTTTAATCTGTAAAGCATTTTCATATTCTATAACAGTTGAGATGAAGTATGAGTTTTAAGCAAACGGAATCGCAATCGGTTCCATAGTATGATGCAATTTTAACTCAGAATGTAAGGTTTTGCGCTCCAACTTATAAAGTGGTCAGTATTCGGTGCCATTTAAGGTTCCATTTTATAGAGTGGCACCCTTTAAATATTTAATAACCAGCCATTTATACATTTTTAGGTTTTTTAAGATAATTTCTATTTTTATCAGCTAACCTCCCAGTTTCACTAAACAAAATCATGGAAATAGGGACATTTTATTTCGGTTAACTATGTAAGAGTTGAACTAGAAAAGAAAGAAGTTAGTGCATACGGTATACGATACATTCAAGGGAAGATGTGCTTCAAAGACTTGGAAGTTTGCGTTTTGATGATGAGCTTTATACTCAAGTAGGCAGTAGATTTATGGTCATTGACTACTTCAAAGATTCCTGCATGTATCCACTTCAATAGAAGCTTAAAAACTTATGCAAGTACTCCCTTTATTGTTACCTTATCAACGCATCATTTACCACACCAACCATTCTAAAGGAAGGTTGCTTGCTATTATACGGAATGAGCAAGCAGTGCTGAGGCAACAAGCATTCAAATATCCATTGAGCATTGAGTTAAAAGACAATAGTGAATTTATTATTCAAGAGAAATTTAGTACAGGAGGAAAAGGCTTAACGAAGTTTGATTGTATTTTACGAACCATGGATGATGGAGGAACAGAGTTAGAAGCGCGCATCATCCCTCATCCCATTTTAAAAGTGGCTTTTCATGTTTGGACAAGTTTTTTGTTGTTAGCTATTGCTTCAGCCATTGCTTCAGTAGTACTAGGCTTTTTTTACAATGAAAATATGTTGGTATTCCTTTGGACGATTATTCCATCAGGTGCTATGATTTTCTTTATCGCAATGGGAGTCAGAAGAGTATTGAATCTACAAATTAGAAGATACAAAAGAGTTATAGAAGCCATGCTGCAACCATACGATATTACTTATCGTCAATAGTCCTTCCCATTCCATCAAAATTCATTAGCTTAGCAGACTCAATTTAAACCTTCAGAAGAAGCATTAACTATGGCAAGAGTACTCACGGGTATCCAAAGTTCTGGGCGCCCACATTTAGGTAATTTGTTGGGAGCCATTTGCCCAGCAATCGAAATGTCGAAAGAAGCAAAAAACGACTCCTTTCTGTTTATTGCAGACTTACACTCACTGACTACCATTAAAGATGCAGCCGTGAGAAAAGAAAACACCTATGCGGTTGCTGCTGCTTGGCTTGCTTGCGGTCTGGATACGGAAAAAGTAGTGTTTTATCGACAATCCAAGATACCTGAAGTATGTGAGTTGACATGGTATTTGAATTGTTTTACGCCATTTCCCATGTTACAAAATGCCACCTCTTTCAAAGATAAAGCCGATAAGTTGTCTGATGTCAATGCGGGCTTATTCGACTATCCCGTATTGATGGCAGCAGACATCATTATGTATGATGCTGATTTTGTACCTGTAGGAAAAGATCAAAAACAGCATTTGGAAATGGCAAAGGATATTGCGCGCAAATTCAATATTGAATATGGAGACACCTTTGTGTTGCCTGAACCCCGAATCAATGAGGATGTTATGTTGATTCCTGGTATAGATGGACAAAAAATGAGCAAATCATATAAAAATACGATTGATGTGTTTTTGCCCAAAAAACAGCTCAAAAAACAAGTGATGGCTATCGTTACAGATAGTACACCTTTAGAAGATCCTAAAAACCCAGATACGTGTAATGCTTTTAAAATCTATTCCATTTTAGCCTCAGACGATCAAACTGCTGAAATGAGAGCAAATTACGAAAACGGAGGCTATGGTTATGGGCATGCGAAATTGGCTATCCTAGACTTACTATGGGAACGTTTTGAAAAAGAACGTGAGATTTTTAATGAATACATGAGCAATACCAAATTGCTTGAAGAAAAGTTACAAGAAGGAGAAGAAAAAGCCCGAAAAGTAGCTTTTGCAACCCTCAATCGGGTACGCGAAAAGTTAGGGTTTTAATCAACAAGTTATGGTGTTAAAAGAAGAGGTTAGAAGTTACCATCAGTAAACTTCTAACCTCAATTTTATAATAAAACCTACTGGAATTTTTATTAAGCTTAAAGGACTATCTATATTAGTCCTATTATCCCACAACACGAGTCTTATGCCTGATAAAAAACTCTTTTTACTCGATGCCATGGCGCTCATTTACCGCGCACATTTTGCTTTTAGCAAAAATCCTAGAATCAACTCTAAAGGAATGAACACGGGTGCTGTGCTCGGTTTTACGAATTCATTGTTGGAAATTATCAACAAACAAAAACCAACGCATTTGGGAGTAGCATTTGATACACCAGAACCCACGTTTAGGCATGTAGCGTATCCTGAATACAAAGCGCATCGAGAGGCACAACCTGAAGACATTACCCAAGCCATTCCGATTGTAAAACAATTGACCAAAGCATTCAATATTCCAGTGTTAGAGCTGCCAGGCTATGAGGCGGACGACATCATTGGCACCTTTGCCAAACAAGCATCTAAAGCTGGTTTTGAAGTATACATGATGACTCCTGATAAAGATTATGCCCAATTGGTGGAGGAACATGTGTATTTGTATAAGCCAGCCTATATGGGTAATGGGGTCGATATTTTGGGAATTCCTGAGGTGTTGGCAAAATGGAATATTTCGCGGGTAGAGCAGGTGGTAGATATGTTAGGCTTACAAGGGGATAGTGCCGATAATATTCCTGGCATTCCGGGCATTGGCCCTAAAACAGCAGCCAAATTATTAGCCGCATACGACTCCGTAGAAGGGATCATCGAGAATGTGGGACAACTTAAGGGAAAACAAAAAGAGCGGGTAGAAGAAAATAAAGAACAAGCAGTTTTATCAAAGCAATTGGCCTTAATTGATACGAATGTGCCCATGGAATTTGATGAAGAAGCGTTGAAATACACCTCCTTTAACGAGGCGGAGTTACGCCCTATTTTTGAAGAATTAGAATTTCGAACCTTAGGTAGAAGGCTATTTGGTGATGGAGGAACGGCTTCTTCTACCAAAAAGCCAACGAAAAAAACTAGCAAGCCATCTTCTGGACAAATGAGTTTGTTTGGTACAGCAGCTAAAGCTACCCCTGCTCAAGATGCATCGGCAGTAGTAGCACAAGAAATTCAGACAATAGATACCACGACACATCAATATTGGTTGGTAGATACGCCTAATCAACGAAAAGAACTCATAAAATACCTGTTGCTTCAGGATGAGATTTGTTTTGATACAGAAACGGATCGTCTGCAAGCTTATGAGGCCAAACTGGTAGGCTTAGCTTTTTCTTACCTCAAAAGTGACGCGTATTATGTACCTATTCCCGAAGAGGAACAAGAAGCACAATTCATTGTAGAAGAGTTTAGGGAAGTGTTTGAAAGTGAACAAGTTGCCAAAGTCGCTCAAAATGCAAAATACGATGTAATGGTACTGCAAAACTATGGCATTCAGGTGAAAGGGAAAATCTTTGACACCATGTTAGCGCATTACCTCATTGCCCCAGAAAAGCGGCACAACATGGATATTCTAGCTGAAACGCTACTGAATTACAAGCCTGTATCAATTACCACATTAATTGGAAAAAAAGGGAAGAAGCAAAAGAGTATGCGGGATGTCCCACCTTCAGATGTGGCGGAATATGCTGGAGAAGATGCAGATATCACCTTGCAGTTGAAGGAAATATTAGCGCCACAAGTCGCTGAAATCGGGGTGCAAAAGCTATTTGAAGAAGTTGAAGTGCCCCTCATCAGCACCTTAGCCCAAGTAGAGGCCAATGGCGTGAAGATCGATGTCGATTTTTTGAATAACTATTCTGCCGAACTTGCAAAGGAAGTGGAAGTTATTGAAAAAGAAATTTATGAACTAGCAGGTGAAGAGTTTACCATCAGTTCCCCCAAACAACTGGGCATTATTTTATTTGAAAAATTGGCGTTGATGGAAAAGCCCAAGAAAACCAAAACGGGGCAGTATGCTACTGGTGAAGAAATTTTGGTGACCTTAGCGCCTAAACATGACATTGTTCAGAAAATATTGGAATTTAGGCAATTACAAAAGTTAAAATCTACCTACGTTGACGCCCTTCCTTCACTGATTAGTCCAAAAGATGGCTTGATTCATACTTCCTACAATCAGGCTGTTGCGGCAACAGGCCGTTTGAGTTCAACCGATCCTAACCTGCAAAATATTCCAATCCGTACCGATCGCGGGCGAGAAATTCGAAAAGCCTTTGTGCCGCGAAGTGAGGAGTTTATTCTGATGGCCGCTGACTATTCGCAAATTGAACTGCGCATCATGGCTGAATTTAGTAAGGATGAGCACATGATTGAAGCATTTAAGAATAAGCGGGACATTCATGCGACAACGGCCAGTAAAATATTTAAAGTTCCTTTAGAAGAAGTGGATTCGGAAATGCGAAGAAGAGCAAAAACAGCCAACTTTGGGATCATCTATGGCATTTCGGCTTTCGGCTTATCGCAACGACTCAATATTCCTAGAAAAGAGGCCAGCCAAATTATTGATGCTTATTTTGAGGAATTCCCTTCCATTAAGAAATACATGGATGAAGTCATCAACTTTGCCCGTGAAAATGGCTATGTGGAAACCATTATGGGCAGACGGCGCTATTTGAGAGACATCAACTCCCGAAACTTCACCACCAGAGGATTTGCTGAGCGAAACGCCATCAACACCCCCATTCAAGGAAGTGCAGCAGATCTCATTAAAGTCGCCATGATCAATATCCAAAACTGGATGAACGAAGCAAAACTCAAATCTAAAATGATCATGCAAGTACACGATGAATTGGTATTTGATGCGCACAAAGATGAATTAGCGCTATTGAAACAGAAAGTACCTGAGTTAATGATTAATGCCATTGATTTTTCTGTTCCATTAGATGTTGAAGTAGGCTTAGGCCATAATTGGTTGGAGGCGCATTAATGATTACTTACCTCCATCAGATAATAGGCTATTGCAAAATCCCCCATCATCCAATGGAAGTGGGAGAAGCTTTATGACTTCACTCCCAAAAAATAACCCTGAATCGATAAAGAGATTGATCGGACGGTATTTCCTTTTCGCTTAATCTCATATTGATCGAAGTTTACTTGATTCGAAGAGGTTTGGTAAGAAATGTTTTTTACATCACGAACGCTTCTGGGATTCACTTGATGCGCAGTAATGGAAAGCTTGAGCTGCTCGGTTAATACTCTTCCTGTAAGATTAGATAAGGTCCTTTCATTTGTTCCAGTACGGGTGGCAATAATGGTATTTCCGATAGCATCTTGGTAAATTCCTTCTAATGAACCCGCAAAATCTCGCGTTGATGTTGTGGGATTGCTGCAGGAAAGAAGGCTAACGGTGAGTACGCATAACCAAAATAAGGAGAAAACATGTTTGATTTTCATTGTTGTGTGTGTTTGAGGAATGATACTTTTCATGTGGTTGCGCTGCTAAAACCAGGAATGTGTACCGATTTCATGGCGCTTTATATATTATGATCAAAGCACTAAAAGGTAAACATGGAGGCTGCTGATTATTCGTTTTACACCTTAGCTGATCAATTGTCAATGATGCATAAAGTAGAGAGTGTTACTGGGATTTTGTTAACTGGGCAACAGGTGTTGCTGTTAAAGCGAAAAGAGACAGATCGTACTTATCGCGGTTATTGTTTAGTAGGCGGAAAAGTAGATGCAGGAGAATCTTTAGAAGAAGCATTAATTCGCGAAGTGAACGAAGAAATTGGGCTTCAAGTCACTAACTGTACCTATTATGAGACGCATGAAAATGATCGCTTTATAATTCATTTTTTTTGGATTGAAGTGGAAAACTTAGCATCCATCCAGCTCAATTTGGATGAATTTGATGATTATGATTTTTTTAACTTGAACGAATTGCCTCCAGAAACACTTCCAATTACCAAGCAAGTTTTACTCAAATTGAAACCATAGCGACAAGCTCTCCATCTTTTAAATCGCTCCACATACTCTAGGATTGTAAAAGCAAATCTCCTAATTCTATTTGATTGAATGATGGCCCAAAGATTTGTATTTAAAGATCATCCACTAACTTTGCGGCCATCATTCATTTCAAACCCATTTCCATGCAAGAGCGATACAGTCAACGGGGCGTTTCGGCCTCCAAGGAAGAGATTCATGCCGCAATCAAAGACATCGACAAAGGATTATACCCTAAAGCTTTTTGTAAAATCATTCCTGATTTTTTGGGCAATGATTCGGAATACTGCAACATCATGCATGCCGACGGTGCAGGTACCAAATCTTCATTAGCTTACTTGTATTGGAAGGAAACAGGCGATATGTCTGTCTGGAAAGGGATTGCCCAAGATGCCATTGTCATGAATACGGATGACTTGCTCTGCGTTGGCGCAACAGATAGTACCATTCTCATGTCATCAACCATTGGCCGAAATAAAAACTTGATTCCCGGTGAGGTCATCGCTGCTTTAATCAATGGTACCGAAGAGGTGTTGCAAATGCTTCGAGAAAATGGGATGGACATCTACAGTACTGGTGGCGAAACAGCCGATGTGGGTGACTTAGTACGTACCATTATTGTTGACAGCACCGTTACTGCTCGAATGAAGCGCGCTGATGTGATTGATAATCAAAATATTCAAGCTGGTGATGTAATTGTTGGTTTGTCTTCCTTTGGTCAAGCCAACTATGAAACGGAATACAATGGAGGAATGGGCAGCAATGGTTTAACTTCTGCCCGACACGATGTTTTTGCGCACTACATCGCCGAAAAATACCCTGAAAGTTTTGATCCTTCGGTTCCTACAGATTTAGTCTATTCGGGAAGTAAAAAACTCACAGATGCCATTGCAAACCTGACCGTTGATACAGGCAAACTAGTCCTCTCCCCTACGCGCACGTATGCCCCAATCATCAAGCAAGTCTTAACTGAACTTCGGTCAGAAATTCATGGCATGGTGCATTGCAGTGGTGGCGCTCAGACAAAAGTGCTTCACTTTGTGGATCAGGTACATGTGATTAAAGATAATTTGTTCAAATGTCCTCCGTTATTTGAGTTAATTCACGGGGAAAGTGGTACCGATTGGAAGGAGATGTACAAAGTGTTTAACATGGGGCATCGCATGGAAATTTATGTAGGTGAGCAACATGCGCAAAGCATTATTGATATCGCTCAATCATTTGGTGTTGACGCACAAATTATTGGTCGTGTAGCAGCTTCAGAGGCTACAAAGCTGACCATCAAAAGTGAATTTGGTGAATTTGTCTATTAGCAGAAATGGAAATTAATTTCCTGAATATCCTCTTCCTAGCAAGTATCATTCAAGGGTTCTTGCTAGGATTTGTTATTTTATTTTCTAAGTTTTTTCGAAGCAACACCAATCAGTATTTTGGTTATACCATTATCATTACTGCCATTAGCAGTCTAAATAACTGGTTTTGGAATTTATCAACTTATCCCTTCATTATTGATCTGTTGGATTTACCCCTTTGGCAATTCCTATTTCCTGTCACGCTAGCCGTGTTTTTCTTCAAAGCGACCAAATACCCAATCAACATCCGCTTAAGCTATTTACTCTTTCCATTTCTATTTTTTACGAGTATTAATATCCTCATTAGTTTAGAAACACATTATCAACGATATGCCTTAGCCATTCCTGCTAAGCAAGAGGTGTTTACCTTCTTTTATCAAGCGGTTTCCATTTGCTCAATTCTATATGCAATTGGATTAAGTATCTTGTCATTTAAAGCAGTTTTCCTTCATCACTCTGAGCTTGCTTCGTTCAAATCGGATGCGTTGAAGTGGGTGAAAGCATTATGGATTGGGATTACGGCTTTAATTGCTTTATGGATTGGTCACGAGCTTATCAAGCTCATGGTAGGGCAGGTAAATGCAACTTATATTTTAGCATCTACTTCTATTTTCACTTATTGGATCATCTATAAGGGCTTATATCAGTTTAAATTGGGAAATGATCAATACCACATTCAACAAATTATCCATCAAAGAGCCACTACTAGAACAACTCAAAAAACACCTAAACCCATTCAAGGTCAAGATCACTTTGAGCGCTTTCAGCAATTGTGCTTGGATGAAAAGTGGCATTATGATCCTGATTTAAGTAGAGATGCTGTCGCTGAAAAGTTGGGAATCAGTAGCGGCTATTTATCGCAAATTGTCAATAAAGCGACAGGAAAAAGCTTTCCTGAAGTCATCAATCAATATCGAGTTAATGCTGCAAAGGCGATGATTTTAGATCCTGAATTTAGGAATTACAGTTTACTCGCTATAGGTCTTGAAGCGGGCTTCAAATCCAAGTCTACCTTTTACACTTCCTTCAAAAAAGAAACGGGTTTCACGCCTGGAGAATTCAAAAAAAAGTCCTAGTTCATCAGGTTTTCACAATTCCGAACCTTCCATTTAGCCCATCCAGTTAGGTTTGCTCAAACAATTCAACGAAATACTTATGAAAACTTTGAGTAAACTTTTAATCATTTCTTGTCTGATAACACACGCACTTATGGGACAAGATTCGCTAAGAATACAGCATTGGTTAGCCGATCTTGCTACCTATCAGGCAAACCTAGAAGCACGTCATATGAATTTATATCACACCATCAGTCAGACTGAGTTTGAATCGACACTTCAAACCATCAAAGCTCAGCTCTCCCAACTGACAGATGATGAAATTATCATTCAGCTAAAGACTTTGACGAGAAAAATTGGTGATGGACATACAGCTTTACCCTTGTGGGGGATGAGTTATTCCGTATATCCCATTGAGGTATTGCCGTTTGGGAATGAATGGCGAGTCATAAAAACTCTTCCCATGTATAAACACCTTCTGGGAAAAAAGCTGATTCAAATTGGAGCACTTTCAATTGATCAGGCAGTCGCTAAAATTGCCCCTATTTGTCAGTTTGTAGAAAACCGCCATTCGCTAAAAGCACGAATACCTAACTATTTACGCATTGCAGAAGTGTTACATACCCTGAACATGAGTTCACAAAAAAATCAAGCGCAGTTTACCTTTTCGAATGATCAAGGAAAAAAGATTATGGTGAGTATGAACGCGATGCCTAATGAACACTATAATCAAGCTCAGCTTGAGCAAATTACTCCAACCGCAAGTGTGAAGAAACCTGAAGATCAAACGTTGGAAAGCATCTGGTTTGCACCCATAGCAAATACCGAAGCTATTTACCTAAAGTTCAGCAGCTATCCGTCTTTCGAAGAGATGAATGCTTTTGGTCAACAGCTACTGGGATACATCACAGCTAAGCAAAAGAGGCAACTCATCATTGATTTCAGGGGAAACTACGGTGGCGATTTTTTTATTGGTTTGGTATTGGCAAGCTATTTAAATTTAGCAGATTGTATTGATTGGCAGTCAGGTGTTTACGTGTTAACAGATCGCTTTACCTTCTCCGCAGCCATGAATAACGCAGCTCATTTCCGACAAATCCTTCATGGAAAAATTATTGGCGAGCCTACAGGCGGAAACCCTTATGGTTACCAAGATATGGGGCAATTTGAGCTTCCAAACTCAGGACTTACAGTTACCTATTCCAAACGCTTTTTTCGTTTTCAAGATCAACCTAGTGAAGGTATCCAACCCGATGTACCTCTTGAAGTAACCTGGGAAAAATATGCAACAGGAGCAGATGAAGTATTGGAGTGGGTCATGAAAGATTTGGGAAATCAGCAGCCTTAAGGTATTTTTACTAAGGTGTGATGAGCTGGCAGTTGTCATGCCTCATCACATCTATCGTTTGATTTATCATGAGCAACTACCGTTATCCTAAAGGCATCACTCCACTGCAACTGTTCACGCGATCATTACGGCTATTGCGTTATCCGATTCACACTATTAGCGATAACATGAAACACTTTGGCGGTACTTATGCTGCTCCAATGGGTAAACATAAAATCATTGTGACACAAGATCCTGAATTTATTGATTACATCTTACGGAAAAATCATAAAAACTACGACAAATCTAAAATCCTCACCAGTACACTCGCCAAATACATTGGGCATGGCCTACTTACCGCAACAGGGAGCCATTGGCTCAAACAGCGGAAACTCATCCAACCAGGATTTCACATTCGAAAGATCAAAGCCCTCTATCAAATTGTACAAGATACCGTTGATCGATCATTAACAAACTTTCCTACTGGAAGCGAGATTGATATTTATCCTTTAATGAATCAACTGGCTTTCGACATTGTGATCAACTCACTTTTCAACGTTTCTATTCCAAAAGAGAAGATGAGGGAATTAGGTGAGTTTATCAGCGATATTCAGGGTTTTGTCGTTAAAGAAGTGCGTGTTCCCTTTTTCACTTGGTGGTCGCGCATATTGGGAACGAATAAAAAATACCTCAAGCAAGCACAAGCATCCAGAGAAATCATTCGGACCATTATTAGAGCGCGAAAAGAGAGTCAGGAAACACACAACGATTTACTTGATATGTTACTCAGCATCCGCTATGAAGATACTGGACAAGGGATGGATGAAGAACAGCTCATTGATGAAATTCTCATCTTAGTGGTAGCAGGTCACGAAACCACAGCCAATGCCCTCTCGTGGACACTTTACCTGTTGGCTAACCATCCTGACAAGCTCATCAAACTCCAACAAGAAACTGCTGATTTATCGATTGAAGAAACGGTAAAACATCCGTACTTAAATGCGGTCATCAAAGAAAGTATGCGACGCTATCCCCCAGCTTGGATCAGTGATCGGGTTGCCTTAACGGATGACACTTTTAAGGAATATTCCTATGAAAAAGGCACCATGATTGCCCCCTTCTTCTACGGAGTTCATCACGATGCCAACTTATGGACTAACCCTGAAGATTTTGATCCTGAGCGCTTTATGCCAGCTCGGGAAAAAGAGATGAATAGCATTGCCTACCATCCATTTGGTGCAGGCCCTCGCTCATGCATTGGCAATCACTTTGCTATGGCTGAAATGGCCTTATTCCTCAAAACCTTTATTCAGCAATTTGACATAACCGCGACTGAGCAAGAACCTATGATGATTGCTTTAATTACCTTGAGGCCGGATAGGGTTTTACTGAAAGTAAAAACACGCTGTTCTCTACCCGATGGTTTTGCAAGGCTCTGATAATCAAATACATCAATTATGCTCGTCAACGTTTCAAAACGTTGAGTCAATGGTTGCACGTTTCCTAATTTGCTGAAAACTCGAAAGTTAGGAAACTTTCGATCATGGATTCAAGACTCAGAAGCCTTGAATAGCAGATTTA
>JBMYQA010000139.1:0-14663 GCA_049600855.1 Flammeovirgaceae bacterium
ATAAAAGTATAAATCTTCCACGCTAGTCGTTTGTAGCCCACTATCGGTCCACCCCCCTCCACCTCCAAAGCCTTCGTCATCACCCCAATCGTCATCGTTATAACTAATGCGTTGCGTTGCAATGGAATTCGAAAAGTTGTTTGAACGCTGAACGCTGCGATAGTTGGAAACGTTTCCTAAAAAGCCCACTAAAGAAGAAGTGCGTGTGGCAAAACGGAAATTAGGCACGCCAACAACAAAATTGATATCTGTATCGACAATATCTTCCGCATCATTGGTAACTTCAGCGCGTAAGGTGAGTCTGGCTTTATTCTCTTCAGTTAATTCGATCAAGTAGTTGGGCAACCAACCTAAGCCATTTTGCATATACATGATGTCCAATGCTTGCTTTGGTTTATCAGAGTTAAAATCTACTTGAACCACCGTTTTGGTTTCCTCCGATTCGTAATTCATATTCGGTTTTTCTAAGAACAAGAGGTTAGTAATTTCTCCAACTTTACAGGTAAACCAACCCTGTTCAGATTGAATGGCTATGATACTCGAATTCCAGTCTATATTGTTTGTTGCTTTCATGACACTTTGGACCGTACCTTCAATGGTTTGCTCTTTGCCATAAAAACTAAAGCGAACCTTTTTGCCAATATTCGCATGTAACATTTCTGCAATGGTATTGGTTTTTTGCTCTTTCTTCACTTTATCCTTAAAACTGCGAACACTTTTCAGATCATTAGCAGGAGAAAGAAACCAATAGGTGCCAAATAAGGCTTTAGGTAATTTTTCGGTGAAGCGGATATTACTATTTTGAGTAGTAAGCTCGCCTGATTTTATAAAAAATGCAGAGCCATTTTTGAAAATGGAGATACTCTTCGTCTCCATATTTTGTTGTGCAATGGATAAAAAGCTAATGAGGCAAAATAAAAGGATAAAGCTGATTCGATGTTTGTTCATGTTTGCTGAGTTTATAGGGTTATTGATGAAGATTTCTACTTACCTTAAAGATGGTAGAAATATTATAATTCCATAATTAAATGGCGAAAAATAGCTAAACTCAAAAAGAAAGGCTGTTCCAAAATAAGTATTGGAACAGCCTAACAGAGATCGAATGAAGTATAAACTAGAAAGTATAAGCGAAGCCTAGTTGATAAGTTCTTCCCACTTGGAATAAGGAGAAGGTTTCTTCTGCATCGCCAAAACTCTGATAAAAGTCTTCAACCTCATCATTTAAGATGTTACTTATTTTTAGGGTAATTTTCCCTTGACGATTCGCACCGATTACGCGTGAAGCATTGAAGTTCAATGAGTTAAACGGACGCGTATATACATCAGGAACTTGTCCAATACCTACTACAGCTAAGTTTTCTCCTTGAACATTGTAGGTTAAGTTGAAGTTATGGATTAAATCATCATCGGCATAGTTGATGAATGCATTAATCAAGAAAGGAGATTGACCGGCCATGTCTCTAGTCGATTCAATGGTTTCATCCGTACGCGCTTGATCTTGGCGAGACTCTAATTCAGTTCTTGTTCTTGCAGCATCAATGAATACTTCATCCAACTGTACTTCAGAGCGTTGGATAGAGATGTTGGAACCTACAGAAACACCAGAAACTAAGAAGTCTAAGTTCTTTCTAAATTCAAGTTCAACACCATATACGGTACTTCCTCCAATATTTCTGAAAGTAATTTGAGTGGGTTCAGTTTCGAAACGCGTTCTTTCAATGTGTCCATCAAATCTTTTGTAGAAACCAGAAATGGAAATCATTTCACCAGGAGCACCGAAAAAGTTTTCCAATCGGATGTCGAAGTTATCAATGCTTGTTTGACCAAGATCAGGGTTACCATTAATGGTAATTCCTGTAATTGGGTCAAGCACTTGTGAGATGGATTTTTCAACGAAAGAAGGACGTGCTAACGTACGGCCATAAGAACCTCTCAAGTTGATTTTTTCAGTGAAGCTGTATACTAAGTTCACTGCTGGCAATAGATCCAATTCGTCAAGGATGTTTTCATCGTCTAACACAATATTTCCTTGCTGATCTTGACCAGTATAGAAGATGTCAGCCTTTTCTACACGCAATCCGTAAATTGCACGGAATTTATTCAAGGTGATGTCATGCATCGCATAACCTGCATAAACGGATGAACGAGCTTCAAAACTGTTTGCAGGCTCAAAGTTACCAATGATGTAATTACCTTGACCTCCTGGAGTCCAAATGTTTCCTGGAGACAATAATTGATTAGGATCATTAGGAATTTCATTCAGCGTAGAGCCTAAGTTATAGTTAAACGTTTCAAAGTCTCTCCACTTTAATAAACCTTGTGCTCCAACTTTCAACTTGTTTTTTTCTGCTACATTATAAGTAAGGTCAGCTCTCAAGTTTTCATTAATCTCATTCAAATCCCTCCAGAAAATACCTACAAATCCTCCTTGACCAGGACGGATGGAATAAAAGACATCATCGGTACCGTCAATAGGAACTTCTACAATAGAGCTCGTACGGAAATTTGGATCGTATACTCTTGAGAACGATAAGGCATTACCCCATTCTAATTGAAGTTTTCCAAAGTTGTGTTTTCCTAATAAACTAGCAGAAGTTACAGAACGTTGTGAATACGTTAAAATGTCTTCAAATACCGTTTGTCCTGTTTCTTCTACATCACTACTTACCCGTTTACCTGTTTCTGTTAACCCATTTTGGGTTCTAAACAAGTTTAAGGTAAATTGATTTTTATCATTCTTAACCGATATGGAACCGAGGGCACTCCACAACACATTGATTCTTCCTAAATCTCCTTGTGTAACAGCCTGAATATCTAAATCTGTGATGGAACGATCTGCATCTTTAAAATAAACAGAAGATAATCGAGCATTTTCAAAGTACTCCGTATTCCGTTGGTATTTTACGACGAAGTTATAACCAACATTAAACTTTTCGCCATCAATTTGATTACCATGTGTAAATCCAAAACTTGCATTTAAGAGGTTATTGGCTCTTTTTGAACCCATTACAGGATCAAGGCTTCTGGTTAATGCTTCTAATTGAGGATCGTCATTGTTAACAAGAGGAATGTTTACATCTGAAGAGAAAGGAATTTCTCGATCGCCATTGTCAAAACCAAGAATATCCATACCACCGCCATCGTACGTTAAAAAGTTATTGATTAAGTGCATGTTCGGGCGGTAAGACAAGCTTAAAGAAGCGGTAGTTGTTTTTTCGTCAGGGAAGCTTCGCGTTTCGATATTTACGACACCACCAGTAAAGTCACCAGGTAAATCAGGCGAGAATGTCTTAAAAATCAAGACGTTTTCTAACACATTGGTAGGGAAAAGGTCGATTTGTACATCGTTTCTTTCTGGGTCTAAACCTGGAATACTTAATCCATTCAGTAAGGTTTTCGTGTACCGATCACCAAGACCACGCACATAAACGTATTTTCCACCCTGAACAGATACACCTGTCACTCTCTTGATTGCTTGAGATAGGTTGCTATCCCCTGTTTTCTTAAACGTTTGGGCAGAAACACCATCTAATACATTTGCTGATTTTCGTTGTAAGGAAAGTACAGCTGCTTCAGAATCTTTTACCAACTCTGCTGTAATGACTAATTCTTCTAGTGCCTGAGAATCTGTGCCTAAAGCAATGTCTATTTTAGTTACCTCATCGGCAACGATCGTTACATTCTCGACAACTTTAGTTTGGTAACCAACAAATTGGAAGACGATATTGTGTGTTCCCGCATCTAATGCTAGCGAGTAATTTCCGTCGAAATCAGCTACAGCACCTATTGACGTTCCTTGTTTAAGAACGGTTGCGCCAATTAATGTTTCACCTGTTTCTGCATCGGTGATTGTTCCCCTGAGGAACCCTTTTTGTGCCATTGCAACAGTGCAATTAATCACACAAAAGGTAACGAAAAGTATAAATTTTCTCATTATAGTGGGGGTAAATTTAACTTGCAAACTTACTGCAATGAAAATGAAATTGATACTTGAAATAAAAAATGAAAAAAGGTTAACTAACTCTAACTTTTGAAATGATGTGGTGAGGTTTTTACAGTATGGGCAAGCTATAACCAGTATCTTATGCGTTGAAGATGTTGAAAACTTATTGAGTAGATTGTTGGATTTTAGTAATTTTTGTCTATCAAAAGGTCAGGGTTAAATGCAACAAAAGGACCTGTCTAATTGACAGTATCCTTTTGTTTGAATATTGTAAGAACTGATTAAAGAAGTCCTAAACCAGCAGCTAAAGACCAATTGTTCCAGATAGAAGCATCACCAGCACCAGTAGCTGTAGAAGAAGTAACTTTTCCTTCAGCAGTAGTTTGGTCAGCACCAGGAACAGTACAAGAAGTAGTACCATCAGCAGCTTTAGAACCTGTGTAAACAGATACTTCAGTGAATTCTACTGTAGTGAATACTAAATCATCATTAGCTAAGTTAGTGAATGCATCAGTTTTAGCATCAGCACAATCATTTTCGTAGCTAGCTCTGATTTTGATTACCGCAGAAGGATCAAATCCAGACCATTTTACATTGTTAACAGTACCTTGAGCAGCAGACTTGAAGTCAGCAGCACTACCACCACCTACAGCAGTGATTAATCCATTTTGGATTGTGAATTTACCTTCAGAGTTAGCAGCACCTTCAGGACCGTCAATTTCTAAACCTTCGTCAGAACCAGCACCAGCAGTAGTAAATACCCAGAAGTTATCTACAGTACCTTTCCATGCTTGGTCAACGTCAATTGCGTCATCACCTACACCGTAAACTAATAAGTTTGTTACGTCAACAGTTCCACCGAAGAATTCAACACCATCGTCAAAGTTTGCAATGATTTCTATGTTAGTGATTGAAGTTCCAGAACCAACACCACCTAAAGTTAAACCGTTGATATCGTTACCAGCAGAAGGGTCGATTGTAGTACCACCGTGACGGATTGAAATGTAGTTTAATACACCAGAGTTGTCATCTTCAACAGCACCACCGTAAAGACCTAAAGTCTCAGAAGCAGGTACACCTTCAATTTGAGCTTCAGTACCAGCATCAGGAGAGATAGGCGCATTTCCTAAGATTACTAATCCACCCCAAAGTTGGTTATCATCTGCAGTTCTGTTAGAACCTTTTAACTGACCAGCTTGGATGTTGTCTTCAACACTTGTGAAGATGATCGGCTCACTTGCAGTACCGTTAGCCATGATTTTGCTACCACGAGCAATGGTTAATACAGAAGCATTTGTACCCGTACCTGTTCTACCTTTAACAATAGTACCAGCTTCGATTGTCAATGTAGCTCCGTTAGTTACGAATACACGACCAGCGATTTCATAAATGTTATCTTTAGTCCAGTTTGCATCAGCTTCGATGTTTCCTTCGATTAATACTACTGGAGTTGCTGTTACTGTTAACGTGTGTGTAAATGTAGTAGCTACATCTTCAGCATCAGTTAATGTAAATACAATCGTATACGTACCAGGAGCAAAATCAACTGTTTGAGGAGCTTCGAAAGTAAGTGTAGTAGAAGTACCAGCACTGGTTAAGTCTTGACCTAAAGCAGCAACGTCAGCACCATTTACAGATACAGCTAATGATTTTAAACCAGCTTCAGCAGCTAATGTTACATCAGGAACAGAAAGTGTAGAACCAGCAGCGATCTCAGCAGTCGCAGGAATACCTGTGATTGTTGGAGGAGTAGTAGTAGAAACAGTTAGTACTGCAGTTGCATTACCAGTATCATCTTCGTTATCAGTGATTTGAAGAGTTACAGAGCCAGCGCCAGCAGTAGAACCAGCTGTAAACTCTACTGTAATTGTACCACTCGTTGCGCCAGCAACACCATCAGTAGTAATTGTAGCAGTTCCTCCTGTTTGATTAGTAATAGAAGAACCTTTGAAACCTGCAGCAGCAGTGTAGTTGAATGAAAGGGAAATACTAGCATCAGTTTGAACTGCAGTAGCAGCTGGTGCGGTTACAGTCGGAGCATCTAAATTAACAGGTGCTTCATCATCATCACAACCAGTGAAAACTGAGACTGTAAATGCCATGCACAAAAACAATAATAACTTCTTCATTGTAGACATTTTAATTTTCAAAAGAATGTTCTTGAAATTTTGTTTTTTTTGATTTGATGGCGCAAAGTTGAGAATTATCTGTTACCTGAGGGAAGGTTTAGTATTGTCAAATCTTTAAATTGGGTAGGGCTATGTTAAGTTAAAATGAACGTTAAAATGTTCAAGTATTTTGAAGAAGAATATGTAGTGAATATACGTCAAAATGGAAATCAATGAAAGTATATATGAATATTATTTTATACTAATATTGGTTTTATATTGATAAAAGCCATATGTACGTTATTATTGTCCTTGTTTTGGGTTGAACATTGTTACCCGCTTTTAAGCATAACACGTATTTCTTCATCAATGGAACGTGAAGTGGTTATTTATTAAATGATTAACTTTTTGTATCACCCAAACAAAAGGAGGGATAGAACTGTTTTAATGTATTTGGGTGATGAAATAGTTTAATGTAAAGAGAGCGTATTCTTTGGTATCTGTTACTTCATGTAGTAATTGCAGGTAAAATGAAGAATATTTCTTTTTCCTTTCCGCAAATAAGCCTTACCTTTCGTTTTATTGCCAACTAAGCCAAAATTAGCAATGCTAAAATTTATTGTAAAGCGATTACTTCAAGGGTTCTTAGTAATGTTTGGAGTTGTTGTAGTCGTATTTTGTTTGGTACATGTGTTGCCAGGAGATCCTGCAAAGGTGATTTTAGGTAAAGAAACTAATCCTGAAACGGTGGCGAATATTCGCAAAGCTTTTGGTTTGGATTTGCCATTGCACACCCAACTCACACATTACCTCAATGATTTATCGCCACTTTCTTTTCATGAAGATACGCCTGAAAATAAGCGGGAACTGGATTATACCGTCTTGTTTTCTGTAGGAAATAATAATGTATTTGTGATAAAAAAACCTTACCTCAGGCGATCCTTCGCCTCAAATAAGCGGGTAAGTGAAATCATTGTAGAAACCCTGATTGGAACATTTTGGCTCGCAATTACTGCCATGGCATTTGCGACCTTATTTGGAATTATATTTGGCTTAATTGCGGCACTCAATCGGAATAAAACCCTCGATCACTTTTTAGTGAGTTCCTCCGTATTGGGCATATCAGCGCCCTCTTTTGTAACGGCCTTGTTGATGTCTATGATTTTTGGTTTCTATTTAGCGGAATATACGGGACTTCCTATGACGGGGTATTTGTGGAAACTTGATCCGTTTAAAGGACAAGTGTTAGAATTGCAAAACATCATTTTACCAGCCATTACGTTAGGGCTTCGCCCATTGTCTATTATCACCCAGCTCACGAGAAGCTCTATGCTCGATGTATTGAATCAAGATTACATCCGAACAGCCAAATCGAAAGGGGTGGGCAAGTTGAAGTTGGTGCTCAAACATGCACTTAAAAATGCCTTAAATCCAGTAATTACAGCCGTTTCTGGTTGGTTAGCTTCATTAATGGCAGGAGCTGTATTTGTAGAATATATTTTTAGTTGGAAAGGATTGGGCTACAAAACAATTAAGGCCGTTGAGATGCTTGACTTCCCCATCATTATGGGCGCAGCGATTGTAGTTGGAGCAATTTTCGTATTGGTCAATATCTTCGTAGATATTCTATATGCAATCCTTGATCCTAGAGTTCGATTGTCGAAAGTGTAATCTCAAAGAAAAAGAATAAGAAAACCCATCCTGATTTTATTCAAGATGGATTTTTTTATTGGATTGATGCGATCCTTCATTATTCTATTTGCAATGCTTTTTGATGAGCTCAACAGGATCATCAATATCATATAGTTCTTTCCATTCGGCTCGGTACTGATATCCGTGGGCTATAGCTAATTTCCAATACTTACAAGCATTTTCCTGATCCTTTATGGCAAAGTAGCAATTGGCGATGTTATTGTAAGCATAAGAATGGGCTATTGAATTATTTTGAGGTGTTGCATCACCCTCTTTTTCCAGAGATCGTTTTAAATCAAAAATTGCAGCTTTATACTGTTTTAGATAATACTTACAAAGTCCTCGGTTGTTAAAAGCTATTTTGTTAGCAGGATCAAGTTCAATAGCAGTATTAAGATCTTCAAGTGCACTCTGATAATCTCTTTGGTCAATTTTTAATACTCCTCTGCTTACATAAGCATTAACATGTTTGGGGTATGCATTAATGGCCTTTGAATACTGAGTGAGGGCTAAATCTATTTTTCCGATGTCGCCATAGAGTTTGCCAAGGTTATAATGTGTATTAGATGAATTAGGGTTATAATCTAAGGCTTTTAAATAATGTTGTTCTGCTAGTTTATAATTACCTAAGTTTTTGTATGCAACGCCCAAACCCATCCATGCGAGGTAGTTTGTTACATCTTTTTCAATCGCTTTAGTATAACTAGGTATCGCTGCTTGATAATTATCTAGGTCAATTTGGATAACTCCTTTAAGACTGTAATATTTGGAAGGAGCAGGATTTAAGGCAATAGCTTTATTGATAAACTCTAATGCGAGGTGATTTTGCCGATTGGTACGTTCATTGTCTGGAATTGATGTAATCTCGTCTGCTTTATTATAATAAACTTCCGCATCTCGCTTATTCATTTCTTGTTGTTTATTACTCACACAGCCACTAAAACATAAAACTATTACCAGTAGCAGTAGCTTGAAAGATAGTTTGTGCATTGATATATACATGGTGTAACGGTTTATGATTGAAGTAATTTGTTTATCGATCAAAGCTAATATAAAAACTAGTTTTTCTTTAATATTTTATATTGATGTACTTGAGTGAATGATGGATATATTACTACATGAAGGTCAAAAAATAACGGTTTTTGCGAAGCCTTTTGTAATTTGCGGAGTCTTGTAAATGGTTTCTCTTAGAGTTTTAAGCGCGTATTTGAATCATGGAAGCATATTTATTACACCTCATTGTTGGTATTATTACCGCAGAGTTTTTGTTGGAACGGACATTGAGCATATTAAATGCGAAACACCGTAATCCAAATTTACCCCAATCACTGCAAGGAATCTATGATCAAGAAAAATACGCAAAATCCCAACAATACTCGGCAGATCGAGAACGGGTAGGGTGGATATCAGCGGTATTTAGCTTTATTGTAACTGTTTCGTTTTTGGTGCTAGGTGGATTTGGATGGGTCGATTCCTTAGTCGCGGAATATACACAGCATCCCATTTGGTCAGCCTTATTGTTTTTTGGTGTGTTAGGATTAGGTTCATCCATCATTGGCTTACCCTTTAGCATTTACAATACCTTTGTGATTGAAGAACGTTATGGCTTTAATAAAACAACTGTAAAGACCTTTATTGGCGACATCATTAAAGGCATGGTGATTAGCATGCTCATTGGAGGCGTATTATTGGGGATTTTTATTTGGTTCCACAATAATTTTGACTTGTGGTGGGTGTATGCTTGGGCAATATTTTTAGGATTTACCCTATTCATTACCATGTTCTATACCAGTGTGTTGGTACCCATTTTCAATAAATTGACACCATTGGAAGATGGCGAACTGAAATCTGCTATTTTAGCGTATGCTCAAGAAGTTGATTTCCCACTAAAGAACATCATGGTCATTGATGGTTCCAAGCGAAGTACCAAGGGCAATGCCTATTTCAGTGGTTTAGGTTCTTCGAAAAATATCGTGTTGTACGATACCCTCATTGAGAAACATTCCATTGATGAATTGGTGGCGGTATTGGCGCATGAAGTGGGGCATTACAAGAAAAAGCACGTATTACAAGGCTTTGTTATTGGAGCCATTCAAATGTTTGTCATGTTATTTATTATGCAGTGGATAGTAGATAACCCCGCGCTTTCCATTGCCTTAGGAGGAAGTACAGAGAAATTACATTTAGGATTAATTGCTTTTACCATTTTATATAGCCCGATTTCTACCCTCACGGGTTTGTTCATGAATGTATTTTCGCGGAAAAATGAGTACGAAGCAGATGCTTATGCGGCAAAAACTTATGAAGCTAAACCTTTAATGGATGCGTTAAAAAAGCTATCTGTGGATAGCCTTTCGAATTTAACGCCACATCCAGCTTATGTTTTTTTCCATTATTCTCATCCAACCCTTTTACAACGTATGGCTGCTTTAGGGGAAGATTAAGCTCCAAGTTGATGTTGCAAAACAGCTAAGCCTGCTTCAAATGAGTGTGGTTCATATCCAAGTATTGTCAGCTTTGCTAATGTCAAAGCCTGTTTTCAGTGGTCTTTTATCGCGTTCGCTCCTGTAATGAATATTTTGGGCATGTCTATTCGAATTTATTTCCCCTTAAATAATCAGCGATTGCCATTCGTTTTTTACCTTCTGCTTGAAGTTCTAAAATACTGATGTACCCATCGGCTGTTTTTAGGTGTAAATAGGTTTTATTATCGGAAGCAATCTCCGCATTTTGGTGATCAGCACTTACTTTCTCTGCTTTAAAAAACTTGAATTTTTTGTTTTGCAACGTGGCCCAAGCTGTAGGGTAGGGGGAAAGCCCTCTAATAAAGTCATAGACTTCTTTGGTGGTTTTTCCAAAATCTACTTCACAATCTTCTTTATGAATTTTAGGTGCTTTTTTTGTGGGAATGGTGAGGTCTTGTTGCACTAATTCATACTCATTATTTTCAATCGCTTGAACGGTTTTTAGCACTAATTGAGCGCCTTTGTGCATCAGTCTTCCATAAACATCACCCACCGTATCTGCTTCGTGAATGGGTTCCGTATCACGCATGATGATATCTCCCGTATCAATTTTGTGTTTGAGAAAAAAGGTAGTTACACCAGTCTCCGTTTCCCCATTCATCACTGCCCAGTTGATAGGGGCAGCACCGCGATAATTGGGTAATAATGAGCCATGTAAATTAAAGGTGCCAATTTCAGGCATATCCCATACAACGACTGGAAGCATCCGAAAAGCAACTACAATTTGAAGGTTTGCTTGATACGAACGCAGCTCTTCGAGAAAGGCTTCATTTTTAAGGTTTTTGGGTTGTAATACTGGAATGTTGTGTTTTAAGGCTGCCTTTTTTACTGCTGACTGTTGGAGTTTCATGCCTCTTCCAGCAGGTTTATCAGGAGCTGTAATGACGGCAACTACTTGATAGTGGTTTTCTACTAAAATTTCGAGGCTAGGCACGGCAAAATCGGGCGTGCCCATAAATACAATTCGAAGGTCTTGTTTTGTCATATAAGGGAATGAAATTGGATCAAACAAATTTTGATTCAAATATAGGGAAAGTGATGGTTTAAACTTTTGCTTTAATGCGTGAAATTAAATAAACTGCTAACACTTTCAATCATGATGTTGAACTGCTATAAGTAAAAGATTCGAAATAACTACGTCTTCATGGGGCCATTTATTTTGGGTCTTTTACTAACTAAACTAATAGAATGCTATGAAAAGACTTTTAGCTTTATGCTGTTTGTATTTTGGACTAACTTCTCTCACACACGCTCAAGATAAAAAAGATACAAATGACGAACATTTGGTACCTCATGCAGACGATTCCTACAAACCATTAAAGATTAAGTTGAGTGAAGATGGTTGGCAATATTTACGCTTTCTCACTTGGCATCAGATGTGGGTTACCGCAGCAGATGTAGATGGTAATTTACACTTTACGCCCCAACTCAGAAGGTCTAGGGTGCTCATGACCATGCAAATGTCTCCACGATTTTTAACAGTAACCCACTGGGGATTAAATAACCTTTCTGCAAGTACGATGGATGGGTTAGGGCGCGGACGAGGAGCTCAAATTTTTATGCATGATGCTTGGGTAGAGTATACGGCAATTTATAAAAAATTATACATTGGTGCTGGATTGCATTATTGGAATGGCATCTCCCGGCTAACCAGTAGTACAACCTTAACCACAGTTACATTAGATGGGCCCTTGTTTAATTGGCCGAATGTAAACCGAACAGATCAATTTGCGCGGCACATCGGCATGTATGCGAAAGGTTCGCTCGGAAAACTGAGGTATCGTGTGGCTGTAAATGAACCGATCAAGAAAAATGAAGCTTTTAATGATGAAACAGGAGTTGATTTACCGCTTATTGAAGGGCAAGCAATTTATAAATCCCACCAAATATTTGGAGATTCGAAAGCAGGCGTGGTCTACCAAGGATATTTTGATTTTAATTTTTTAGATCAAGAATCGGATAAATATCCTTATGCGGTGGGGACGTATTTGGGAAAGAAGAAAGTATTTAATATTGGAGCTGGCTTTTTTTTGCATCCTGATGGCACAGCCAGTTTAACTAGCGAAGGCGATACAATTACACACCATGTTTCCTTATTTGCTGTGGATGCATATTACGATGCCCCCTTGGGCAAAGGCGCATTATCGAGTTATTTGGTGTATTATAATTATGATTTTGGCCCTAATTATGGAAGTACCGTTACTGCTACAGGTGATATCATTTATGGCCATGTAGGATACCTCCTTCCAGCATTTTCGAAAAAACTGCGATTGATGCCCTATGTATCGTACGCGAATAAGAATTTTGAAAAGTATACCGAAACAGGAACAGACTTAGGTTTGGGCATGAACGTGCTATTAGAAGGGCATCATGCCAAAATTACGCTGGAATACCTCAGTAGAAAATCTCCTGCGACCGGTATTACCACGGGGCAGCTTCGTGTACAGGGAATGGTTTTCTTATAGAAGTTGTCTAGTATTAATAGTTTTATGCGAAAAAGATGAAAAGGACGCTCAATCAAAGCCTTTTTTCGCAGAACTAGCAGCGTTAATTCAAGAAAAAATAATGTAGCGTGAGTGTTCTTTTCACTTTTGTAGCTAAAAGAAGTTCATGTTAGACAACTTCATAAGAAAAATAGATGGAATCATTACATCTAACGAACTAATTGTATGGGAGGGAATTTGTGTTTTCCCTCCCATTTCTTTATATTGATAATAATTTGGAAAGCATTCCACAATATATAAATGTATAGTTTTAACTATAAAGATATCAGGTGATTAGTATTATGTTCCATTTTTAGGTTGACTCATTTGGCAACAGAAATCAACAATAGTGCGATTATTTCTTCAGGGCAGGAATTGATCAGTAAAGGCAAATTTGACGAAGCCGTTGAAAAGCTTCAAGAGATTGATATTTCCACAGCAAATCACTACTATTTTCTCTTATTAGGCAAAGCATATCATGCTAAAGGAGAATTGGAGCGAGCGGTAAGCATTCTTGAACAAGGAGTTGGGCAACATACTTCCATATCAGAACTGGTGCAACGGAGAAATGAGTACCAATCGCACGTCAATAAAGTAGAAAAGGCAATAGAATTAATTACCAATGGGCAGCATACCACGCCAGAAATCAACTTTGCCAAGTCAAATACGGGACAACTCATTGAAAACAACTGTTTTGAAACAGCATTAAAGCAGCTCAGTGATTTAGCTCGGGCGCGAAAAGCAAAGACCACAAACATTTTGTGGATTGGCAATTACCTGAAAGACCTCTACTTTCACCCCAACGCAGAGCACCTCAAAGGTGAATTTGATGACTTACTATTTGAAGAGATGCTCTTTTATTACCTCAAAGCCTGCAAACTTTTTGAGCCGGAATATAAAGTCATTCAGGCAGCCAAAAAAGCATTAAAAGAAAATTCTTGATAAACTCTGGATGTTTGATTAACATTAGCATATCGACTTGTTTCAGTTGCATACAACAGAAAGCTATTTGTTATGAGAAAATCTATTTTAATTACAGGAAGTACGGATGGTATTGGAAAACTAGCAGCCATTAAACTGGCTAAAGACGGACATGAACTATACCTTCATGGACGAAATTCGGATAAACTCTCTACTGTAATTTCAGAGGTCAAAGAAATATCAGGAAATGCGCATATAAAAGGCTTTATTGCAGACTTTACAGATTTTGAAGCTGTAACACAACTTGCCCAAACACTAAAAACTGAATTACCAAAAATTGATGTACTCATTAATAATGCTGGCGTATTTAATATGGCCATGATTGAAACTAAAGCAGGTTTAGACATTAGTTTTGTGGTAAATTATTTCGCTCCTTATTTATTAACCAATCAACTGATTCCACTATTGAAAAAAGGGAGCAGTCCTCGTATTATCAATGTAAGCTCTGCAGCACAACTTCCAGTGGTTCATGAGGTTTTAATGGGAAAAGAAAAGCGTGAGTCAAAGGAAGCCTATGCGCAGAGTAAATTGGCATTAACGATGTGGAGTTTTTTCCTAGCCGAAAAACATTCAGATCTGACGGTAATTGCCGTAAACCCCGGTTCACTCTTAGACACAAAAATGGTACAAGAAGCTTTTGGGCATCATTGGTCTCCTGCTGACAAAGGAGCAAGCATTCTATATGAATTAGCAATTGCTGAAGCTTATAAAGATGCTACAGGAACCTATTTTGATAATGATAAAGGCGCTTTTGGAGAGGCACATCCAGACGCTTATAATCAGGCAGAAATTGAGAAGCTTATTAAAGTGACGGATCATTTTTTCAATTCATGATTGGTTAGCTTTTTAACAAATTTATTTTTTGATATAAATAGAGTTTCTCTCTACCCGATGGTTTTGCAAGGTTCTGATAATCAAATACATAAATTAT
>JBMYQA010000140.1:0-14554 GCA_049600855.1 Flammeovirgaceae bacterium
AAGCATAAAAAGTACTGAATAGAAAGCGATGATGGTAATTACGTAAACAATTGTTCCCTTTTTTTCTAAGATTTTTGGAATAAAAACAAACAAATTTGTGTAAGCAATAAAGGCATTGATCGTACATTCCAAAAGGCTAAATAAAATAGCTTCTTTCAATTCATAGTCCAACAACATCGCGTCTAATGTCAGCCCAAAAATGAAAAGCCAAAACAACAAGTGATAGACAAGAACTTTTTTCATAATAGGTTTAAATTGGACGCTCGAAAGTAATGAAACGGATGTAAAACCATAAATCTATTCGCTGAAATAGTTGATTTCAGGAATGAAAGATCATTTTCTTGGCATAATCCATAAAATCGATCATGTACTCCCAAAAAAGTTGCTTTGGTGGAAAATTCTGTGGCGGTACTAAAAGTTGCAGTAGTTTCGAAGCATTGTTTCATTCAAATCATAAATTATGAAAAGCAAAATGATTGTTATAAGTACGTTTTTAATGATGTTATTGACAAGTTGTGACAAAAGTAATCTAGATGTTTTACCTATAATCACACCTCCAAGTGATAACATTACTTATATCATGCCAAGTGAAGAAGCGGAGCATGAAGGCACTTGGCTGCAATGGCCACATAAATATACTTATGGCCAGCAACACCCCAACAGGTACGATCCCATCTGGGTCGCTATGACCAAAGCGCTGCATACGGGAGAAATGGTGCATATTATCGCTTATAATGAAACAGAAAAAAACAGAATTATACAGCTTTTAAGTAATGCTCATGTGGATATGAACCAAATTGATTTCTTAATTGAGAAAACAGAAGATGTTTGGGTAAGAGATAATGGTCCGATATTCGTTCACGATGAAAACAACAAGCTAACGATTACCAATTGGGAGTTTAATGGTTGGGGAGGAAGGCATAAGGCTCATTACGACAATCAGATTCCAACGCATGTGAGCAATGCTACTGATATCCCCAAAGTAGATGTTGACATGGTACTCGAAGGAGGAGCTATTGAAGTGGATGGAGCAGGCACATTAATGGCTACCAGAAGTTCCATTTTGAATAGTAATCGAAACCCAGGCTTAACACAAGCACAAGCAGAAATTTTCTTTAAACATTATTTAGGGGTTACTAATTTTGTATGGCTCGATGGTATAGCTGGTCGAGATGTCACAGACATGCATATTGATGGCATTGCAAGGTTTGTGGGCAATCATACCATCCTTACCTATTCAAAAGAGTTTGCAAAAAATTATGGGGAAGAAACGGTTGTTAGGGATTATGAGGTGTTAGAAAACGCTAAAAATGCGGAGGGCAAACCCTACACTAAAGTGGAATTGCCCATTGCTACACATGCTTTTGGAACTTACTTGAATTACTACATTGGAAATAAAGTGGTATTGGTTCCTAATTACAATGAAGCCACTGATGCTGAGGCAAATGCAATTATCCAGCAATTATATCCTGAAAGACAAGTTATTGGCATTGATGTGACTGAACTATGGTATGATGGCGGTGCGATTCATTGCGTTACGCAACAGCAGCCAAAATAAAGGCCAGCAATGAAGTCCAATGCATAAAAAACGGATGATTAGAATGAAGTCGGTTTTGTATAAAACAGCATTGTTTGAATAGGGCAATCGCATCTAATTTCACACTTTTTTACGGGTATTTTTAGACTAGAATTGGGTATTCTTTTTTGAACATAATTTACAAATAAGCAGGTGAGCAAAATGAATGTGGTATTTTTACTGATTCTGTTTGCTCACCTGCTTAATACTCTTTCCCCCCTACCCCTTCGAATTACTGGCAAATTATACCTGTTTTTAAAAAGGTCATTCTTGGCGCTGATGAAGGTCATTACAATGAAGTAAACAAAGTGATAGCTTAGAAGCTGAATTCACACGCTTATAGTGTGGAAATTTTTAACACCAAAGAATAAGCTATCATGAACTCAAAACCTGAACACACCCTCGAGCTAGCTGAAGAATTCTTCAATGTTGCTTCCGAAGAATTGAATCGTCCAGAAGAAGACTTAGTGCCTTATGCGGTATGCCGAAATGCCTATCTAGCAGTAAATAATTTCATGATTGGTTATCTGCAACAGCATGGCAAAGAAATCCATGGCACGACTTCATTAGAAGAGTTAGTGCAGCAATGCAGCGAATTCAACCACAATTTTATGACTCTTGATCTCAGCAATATGTATAAAAGCTCGGAGGATGTTGATGTGTGGATGGACTTGGAGACTGCAAAAGAATACATGGATTTAGCAGTTCAAACGCGCACCTTTGTATCAACCGTAGAAGTTCAATAAATTCAACTAGCACTTTTTAGCTATGAAACTATTCAGCGAAAAGAAACCAAACTTCAAATATCCGGGCAAGCGTATGGCGCTGGATGGTAATACAGCAGCCATCATGTGCGAGCGAGAATCTTCAGATGCGGCTGGAGCATATCCCATTACTCCTTCTACCCAAATGGGGGAATATTGGGCTGAAGAAGCAGCTAAAGGGCATCTCAATATTTCTGACAAGCCCTTGATTTTTATAGAGCCTGAAGGGGAACATGCCGCCGCTGCGGTAACTGCTGGACTTTCCATGACGGGACAAAGAGCCGCTAACTTCTCTTCTGGACAAGGGATTGCCTATATGCATGAATCACTTTACGCGGCAGTCGGTAAAAGATTGACCTATATATTGAATATTGGATCAAGAGCGATGACTAAAGCTACGCTCAATGTCCATGCAGGTCATGATGACTACCATGCTATTGACGATACGGGCTTCTTTCAGCTATTTGCTAAAAATGCCCAGCATGTAGCAGACCTTAACGTGATTGCTCACCGCATTGCCGAAATGGCTTTAACGCCAGGAGTAATTGCACAAGACGGTTTCTTAACTACTCATTTAATTGAGTCGCTGAATGTGCCTGAAAGAGAACTGATTAAGGAGTTTTTGGGACGGCCAGATGATATTATTGATACACCCACACCTGCGCAACGCATCATATATGGTGATAAGCGAAGGCGAATTCCTGAATTATGGGATGTTGATAATCCTGTAATGGCAGGCTTGGTGCAGAATCAAGACTCCTACATGCAAAGTGTAGCGGCACAACGTCCCTTTTTCTTTGACCACATCCAAGAATTAGCAGATCAGGCATTTGAAGAGTATTACCAACTCACGGGCAGGAAATATGCCAGAGTGATGACTTATCGTTGTGAAGATGCCGATTACCTGATTCTTGGCCAAGGCAGCGTTATTACGAGTGCTGAGGCCGTAGCCGATTACCTCCGCAAAACCCGAAAAATCAAGGTAGGCGTGGTTGATTTAGTGATGTTTAGGCCATTCCCCGCCGACTTGATTAGTAAAATCCTAAAAGGCAAGAAAGGCGTTACCGTGTTGGAGCGTTTAGATCAGCCATTGGCTGCTGATCTACCCATTGCTCGCGAAGTGAGGGCTACCATCTCTAAATGCGTGGAAAATGGGGCAAATCCCAAAAATCCTGCTTATCCTGAACTGGCAAGCTATATGGGAAGAGACATTCCTTCAGTCTATTCTGGTTCATTTGGCATGGGCAGCCGTGACCTACAGGCCGAAGGAATTATTGGAGCTGTGGAAAACATGCTTCCCGATGGGAAGCATAAAAAACAGTTTTATTTGAGTATTGATTTCATCCGAGAAAATGCGTTCACACCCAAGGAAAAAGCGCATCAGGAAAATATTGAAGCAGCTTACCCTAAGGTAAAAGAGCTTTCCGTTAGAGGTTCTGAGAACCCTAATTTAATGCCTGAAGGAGCAACTACAGTACGTTTTCACTCCATTGGTGGTTGGGGGGCCATCACAACTGGTAAGAACTTGGCCATGACCTTATTTGATTTACTAGGTTATGACATCAAGGCCAATCCAAAGTATGGTTCTGAAAAGAAAGGGCAACCGACTACTTATTACTTAGCAGCCGCTCCAGAACCAATCAAAATGAATTGTGAGTTCTTCTTTGTAGATGTAGTACTCTCTCCCGATCCGAATGTGTTTAAGCATACGAATGCATTGTCAGGACTGAAAAAAGAAGGCTGCTTTATCATTCAAAGTGAACGAAATACCCCAGAGGAAGTTTGGGCAGACATTCCTAGACAATACCAAAAATTAATCATTGATCAAGGCATTCATGTCTTCTACATCGATGGCTTTAAAATCGCTCGTGAAGAAGCAACTGATCCAGAGTTGCAATTAAGAATGCAAGGCATTGCCTTCCAAGGCGCTTTCTTCGCTTCATCTCCTTTGAAAGAAAAAGCAGGGCTTTCTGATGAAAAATTGCTCAAAGCAATTGAAACCCAACTGCAACATAAATTTGGTGCGAAAGGACAACGGGTAGTAGACGATAATATGCGAGTAGTGAAGCGTGGCTTCACAGAAGTCTATGAAATACCTGCTGAGGTGAAAGTAGTAGGGAAAGCGCCAGAGAAAAAGGGACAAGCGCTGTTGCCCATCCCAAGTATGTTGAAGGAAATACCTGTAAGTGAATCCAAATTGAGTGATATTCACCGTTTCTGGGAACAAACAGGTAATTTCTACCAACGAGGAATGGGTAACGATAACCTTACAGACCCATTTATTGGCTTGAGTGTGATGCCTGCTACTTCTGCTTTATTCCGCGACATGACAGGCATTCGCTTCAATCATCCAGAATGGAATCCTAATAATTGTACAGCCTGTGGCAACTGCTATACGGTTTGTCCCGATACGGCTATTCCTGGCTTAGTGAGCAACCTTTCTGATGTATTGAAAACAGTTGAAAAGCGAGTTAAAAAAGTGCATGGTTCTTTGCAGTATCTGCCTAAAACCATCCGCCAAATGGAGAGCACAATCAGAGCTACGTTCAAAGAAGTAGAAAATGACACAACAGTTAATCAGTTAATTCATGATGCGATTGACCAAGCCATTATCACTAGCAACGGAGACGGCACATTGGCGAAAGAGCTAGGCTGGTTTAAGGAAGAGTTAGGTGACTTCAAGTTTGCCTTAACTCGCCCATATTACCATTTGAAAGAGAAAAAATCGCCAAACAGTGGCGGATTGTTCAGTATCACCATCAACCCCAATACGTGTAAGGGCTGTATGGAGTGTATAAAAGTCTGTAATGACGATGCACTACAATCGGTCATTCAAACGGAAGGCAGTATCGCTCGCTTGCGAAACGATTGGGAGTTCTGGAATGATTTGCCAAATACGCCTAAGAAATTCAATCGTATAGATAGTCTTGAAAAGAAGATTGGACCTTTGGAAACACTGCTGCTTAACAAAGATGCCTATCTGCAATTCTCCAGTGGAGATGGAGCTTGTTTGGGTTGCTCTGAAAAATCGGTCGTACATCTTTTTGTGGCCACTGTTGAATCTTTAATGCAGCCCAGAATTGAAAAACATATCAAGCAAATAGATACACTTATCCAGCGCCTAGAGAAAAACATCCAGAAGAAAATGATGAAAGGGCTGGATATGAATGACACTGAGTTGATGAATAAAATCTTGGCTGAAGCTGGTGGAACCGACCTGACCATGTCCGAGATTGCCAAGCGAATGGAAGAGGCGAAAGGCAGCAATCCTATCGACCAAGATTGGCTCAAACGCAATACTGAACTGCTTAGCCAGCTCAAACGCTTAAAGTGGAAATACACCGATGGCACAACAGGCAAAGGACGTTCCACTATGGGCATGACCAATGCTACAGGATGTACTTCTGTATGGGGCAGTACTTGGCCATATAACCCTTATCCGTTTCCTTGGGCAAATCACCTTTTCCAAGATTCCCCTTCTTTAGCAATGGGAATTTTTGAGGGACACATGGCGAAAATGGCAGAAGGCTTCAGAACCATCCGAAAAGCAGAGCTAGAATTACAAAATAAGTATCGCCCAAGTGAGCACGATAAGTTCTTTACCTATTTCACTTGGGAACAGTTCACCGATGAGGAGTGGTTGCTCTGTCCGCCAGTGGTTGTATTAGGTGGTGATGGTGCCATGTATGACATTGGTTTTCAGAACCTCAGCCGCATGATGGCTTCAGGTAAACCCATCAAAGCAATTGTGGTAGACACACAAGTGTACTCAAACACAGGCGGACAAGCTTGTACCTCTGGTTTTATTGGGCAAGTTTCTGATATGGCGCAGTATGGCCAAGTATGGCAAGGTAAGCCTGAACCGCGTAAGGAAATTGGCTTGATTGCCATGGCGCACCGCAATACTTATGTGCTGCAAGGCACATTAGCGAATACGAGCCATATGATTGAAGGCTTTATTGATGGCTTGATGACAAAGCGACCTGCTGTATTCAACTTGTACACTACCTGCCAGCCTGAGCACGGCGTAGGCGATGATATGGGTGTGAATCAAGCTAAGTTGGCGGTAGAGTCTCGTGCTTATCCGGTTTTCAAATACAACCCTGATATGGGCAAAACGCCTGAGGAGTGCTTCGATTTATCTGGTAATCCCGACATGGATAATGACTGGCCAACCTACCAGTTGAAATACCTTGAAAATGGCCGAGAGAAAACAATGGAAGTAGCCATGACTTTTGCCGATTTCGCAATCACTGAAGCCAGATTCCGTAAACATTTCCGCAAAGCACCTAGAGATACTTGGAATGAAAACATGATGCCTCTCGCTGATTTCTTAGCACTTTCTGAAGACGCGCGTTCAGACAAATACCCATTCATTTGGGCAGTTGACCGCAAACAGCAATTGAGCAGAGTGCTTGTGGCTAAAAAGATGGTTGAGTCTTGCGAAGAAAGGAAAGATTTCTGGATGATGCTGAAAGGCATTGCAGGTGTAAAACCAGAAGAGAAAGTGGCTGATCCGAAGGAGATGGAAACGAAGATTCGTACGGAGGTAGTGAGCAAAATTGCCCAAGGCTTATTGAAGCTTGCTAGTGACGATGGTGCAGGAATAGCCGATTTGGTGATGGAAACACCTGTCAGTAAAGTCAAAGCTAAATCAAAAGCAGAAACACCATCTAGCAACGCACAAGCTCCTTGGATAGAGTCTGAGGAATGTACGGCTTGCGATGAGTGCATCAAAATCAATGGGAAGCTTTTTGCCTATGATGATAATAAGCGTGCATTCATCAAGGATCCGAATGCAGGCACCTTCCAAGATTTGGTAAAAGCGGCTGAAAAATGTACAGCAGGGGTCATCCATCCAGGCTTACCTGCCAATGCTTCTGACAAGGATATGGCCGAATGGGTAAAACGGGCTGAAAAATTCAATTGATAGTAGATTGAAGGAGTGAGCTAGTATCAAGATGCTTTAGCTCACTCCTACTTTTTGAATGCTAAGTACATTGCACGGTTTAACTTCATGCAGTTGCCTTGAAGTCAAGTAGTTAAGGATTGAACATATAGATTCAATTTTACTAAACTACTTAAATTTTCACATCTAAAATCTATGCTATTCCAGAAGAATACGTTTAAGCACGGGGTACATCCGCCTGAGTGTAAAGATGAAACGAGTGGATTGCCCATTCGACAGTTTCCCTTTGCACCTGTGATGGTAATTCCTTTGTCCATGAACATTGGAGCACCTTCAGAGCCAATCGTGAGAGAAGGGCAAGAAGTGGTGCGAGGGCAACTATTAGCAAAGGCCAATGGCTTTATGTCCGTACCTTTGCATGCGCCTGCTTCGGGGGTGATTCGGAAAATCGGGAATGTGCCCACGATTTCAGGAAAAATGGTACAGGGGATTTACCTCGCTCCATTCCCTGCCGATACGCAAGAGGTAGTGGAAGGAGAACCTATTGATTGGCAAACTGCTTCCAAAGAAGAAATCCTGAAAGGTATTCAAGAGGCTGGCATCGTAGGTTTGGGTGGAGCAGCTTTCCCCACACACGTCAAGCTAGCAATTCCTGAAGGAAAGCAGTGTGAAGTGTTGATACTGAATGGCATTGAATGTGAACCCTACCTCACTACTGATCATCGGGTGATGCTGGAACAATCGGAAGATATTTTTACGGGTATCCGCTACTTGCAAAAAGTCACCGAGGCGGAAAGAATCATCATCGGCATAGAAGCGAATAAGCAAGATGCGGCTGATCACTTGCAGGCTAATATTCCCGCTGATTTGCCAGTGGAAGTAAAAGTAGTTCCTGTGAAATATCCTCAAGGAGCCGAAAAAATGCTGATTACCGCCTTGCTTGGGAAAGAAGTCCCATCTGGTGGATTGCCTATTTCAGTGGGAGCTATCGTCACCAATGTGGCTACCACAGCAGAAATTGGCAGATTATTGCCGCATGGCAGAGGTATTCAGGAGCGAGTGGTAACCATTACAGGTTCTGCCATTGAGCAAAAAGGCAATTATTTGATTCCAATTGGCACACCGCTCCGCTTTGTGTTGGAACAAGTAGGTGTGAAGGGGAATCTCAGCGAAGTATATATGGGTGGCCCAATGATGGGGGTTGCGGTAGGAAACTTGGATATTTCTATTGTGAAAGGAACTTCTGGCATTGTTGCTTTCGCTGGAAAAGAAGTAAAAAGCCAACAGAAGGAATACCCATGCATTAAATGTGCTGCTTGTGTAGATGCTTGTCCACTTTCTTTGAACCCTTCTAAGATGGGGATTTTAGCCAAGTTCAAAGCCTATGATACAATGGCAGAAGACTATCACCTGATGGACTGCTTTGAGTGTGGCTCATGTGCTTTTGTATGCCCTTCGCACATTCCCTTGGTGCAACAGTTCCGAGTGGCAAAATCCATTGTTAGAAAACGTCAAAATGCTAAAAGAGCTTTAGAAAATGCTGGCTAAAACACTCCATATCAGCACTTCACCACATTTAAAGAAGAATATCAGTACGCCTTCTATCATGTTTAATGTGGTAGGCGCGCTGATGCCTACGGTATTATTTGCAGTATATGCTTTTGGCTTACCTGCTCTTTTGGTCATTGCCACATCAGTACTTTCCTGTGTGCTTACTGAATATGCATTGTGTGTAGCATCCAAAAAGGAAAGCACTATTGGGGACGGCTCAGCCATTATTACAGGCTTACTTTTGGGTATGACATTGCCCCCCATTTTCCCACTTTGGATGGCATTTATTGGGGGTGTAATCGCGATTGCTTTGGGCAAATTTGTTTTTGGCGGATTAGGCTATAATGTGTTCAATCCCGCTTTGGTAGGAAGAGCCGTACTACAAGCCGCTTTCCCTGTAGCCATTACCACTTGGTATCCAGCCTTTTTGGAAAATCGCTTCTCGGTATTGCCTTCCTCCTTACTTGCCCTGCCATTTATGGAGCCTGAGTTCGATGGCATTTCGGGAGCAACTCCGCTTTCTGCATGGAAGTTTGATGGCGTGGCAGCACCTCCTTCCGATTTAGCACTAGGGCTCATTAGCGGCTCTGCGGGCGAAACCTGCGCCATCTTGATTCTGTTGGGCGGTTTGTGGCTCGTATTCCGCAACATGATGAATTGGCGAATTCCCGTAGCAATTTTAGTGACTGTAGCAGTTATGAGTGGCTTTTTTCACTGGCTTGATGCAACTCGTTACCCATCGGCACTTTTTATGCTGTTTTCAGGAGGCTTGATGCTGGGCGCTGTTTTCATGGCAACCGATATGGTAGCTTCTCCACTCACCACAAAAGGGGTTATTGTCTATGGGGTATTTATTGGCATTTTGGTGGTGGTCATTCGCCTATGGGGTGGCTTGCCAGAAGGCGTGATGTATGCCATTCTGTTAGCCAATGCCGTTTCTCCACATATCGATAAGCTATTCCAAAATCGGGTTTACGGAACAACAAAAAGGAAGCAATCGCCATGAATACCGAGACGCAGCAACATACGAGTAGTAGCGCCAAAATGCTAAAGGCAATGGTAGGAATAGGGACGATGTGTGCCCTACTCATTGTATTAACGTATGAAGGTACGCTCTCAAGAGTTAAGCAATTGAAGGCAGAGGCATTGGAGCAAGCGATTTTTAAAGTGCTTCCTGGAGTCACAACGATT
Organism: Flammeovirgaceae bacterium; assembly: GCA_049600855.1. Taxonomy (GTDB): domain Bacteria; phylum Bacteroidota; class Bacteroidia; order Cytophagales; family Flammeovirgaceae; genus JBMYQA01. Next base: position 9,992 of record JBMYQA010000140.1, read on the forward strand.
CAGCCTTTTCAGCTAAAAGCAGATGGTCAATTTGCCAAAATCGAAAAAGCAGAAGCAGGGATGCAGGTGGTGTTTGCTGGATATGACGATGCGGGCAAGTGGAAAGGCTTAGCCATAGCAGCCAGCGGGCAGGGCTATGCAGACATCATTCGGATTCTCTATGGTTATGATCCGCAGGAAGAAGCGATTATCGGTTTTTATGTCTTGGAAAGTAAAGAAACGCCTGGCTTGGGCGACAAAATCGAAAAGGACGAAAGCTTTTTGGCTAATTTTAAGCGTCTTACAGCAAAGCTAAAATCAGATCTTTCAGGATTGGAAAATCCGATTATTCCCGTGAAAAGCGGCACAAAAGAACAGGATTGGGAGGTAGATGGTATTACAGGGGCAACCATCTCGTCAAGAGCAATTGCCAACATGCTAGATGCAAGCGGAAATGAGATACTGCATTTAGTACAAAAGCAAAAAGCAGTTTTTGAAAAGAAAAATTAATATGGCAGAATCAACAGCTGAAAATAAAAAAGGCTTCTTTGCACAACTCTCAGAAAGTCCTTCTACGGATGAATTCATGAAAGGACTCTGGAAAGATAATCCTGTGTTTGTGCAGGTATTAGGCATGTGTCCCGTATTGGCGGTCACGAACACGGCCATGAATGCCGTTGCCATGGGACTGGCGACTGCTTTTGTGCTGTTGATGTCTAATATTCTGGTGTCCTCATTGCGTCATTTTATTCCGAAAGAAGTGCGTATCGCCTCCTATATTCTGATCATCGCCACTTTCGTAACCATTACCGATTATGTCATTCAAGCCATCAGTGTGGAGTTGCACAAAAGTCTTGGTGCTTTCATTTCACTGATTGTAGTTAACTGTTTGATTTTAAGCAGAGCAGAAGCTTTTGCCTCCAAAAATACGCTAGGAAAATCCGTATTAGATGCACTGGGAATGGGAGTAGGATTCTTATTCGCTTTGGTTTGTCTAGGAGCGGTTCGGGAGATTTTAGGTAATGGAACCCTATTCGATTTTCCGCTCTTTCCAGCTGCTTTTCAGGAATGGATTATCATGATTTTGCCTGCTGGTGGCTTCTTCACTTTAGCGGCTTGGCTATTGGTATTCAATATTTATAAAGAACGAAATGGATAACCTCCCTTACATATTTATTAATGCCTGCCTGATTAACAACTTTGTGTTGGCATATTTCTTAGGAATCTGCCCATTCTTAGGTGTTTCTGGCAAGATTGGAACGGCAAGCAGAATGGGTGGTGCTGTCACCTTTGTGATGCTGATTAGCTCGGTGTGTGCATTTGGTATTCATGCCTTGCTCGAAGCCATTAATGCGCCCTTCCTACAGCTGATTAGCTACATCGTAGTAATCGCCTCTACGGTACAACTGGTAGAAATGTTCATCAAAAAAATGAGCCCGGCCTTATTTCAAGCATTGGGCATTTTCTTACCACTAATCACCACGAATTGTGCAATTTTAGGTCTTGCACTCTTCCAAACTCAGAAAGGATATGGATTGATGGAGAGTATAGTATATGCACTTGGCGCTGGCGCTGGCTTTACCTTGGCTTTGATTTTAATGGCAGGATTACGGGAACAGCTCGAATTTGCCGCAGTTCCGAAGGTGGTAAAAGGTACCGTACTCACTTTGTTGATTGCTGGTATTTTATCACTTGCATTTATGGGCTTTTCTGGTTTGGGGTCATAAGGAAGTGAATTGTAAATTATTGAATAGCGTAAAATGAAATCATTTTTAATCAGCATAGCAGGAATTGTGGGGATGATGGTCATTTGGGTGTTTATTCAAATGCTATGGAAAAGGGTATTTGCTGATTTTCATCATAGCGAAGATGCTTTAAAAGGCCGAAATTCTTGTGGGAATTGTGGCTGTACCACGGCCTGTAATTTGAAGAACAAAGTAAAAAGCAAAGCTTAGTCAAAGGCTTTGCTAAAGATATATTCCTCTGAATTAAATACTAAAGATATGGCGCATTTAACCGATTTTAAAACTGACAATCAGTATCAAGCAAAAGTAAAAGCTTCTAAAAGACTCACTCCCCAAGAGTCCGATGAAGTGCGGGAAATCTTGTTAGAAGTCGATGATCCTGCCTTCCGATGCGAAGTGAATCAGAGTTTTGGTGTTTTAGTAAAAGTAAACAGCGAATTTGGAAATGATTACCACCACCGTTTGTATAGCGTGGCTGATATTCCAGAAAATCAGAATGGAAAAACCCAGCTCACCATGCTCGTAAAGAGATGCTACTACGTAGATGATTTTAATGGGGAGCGCTATGAAGGCATTGGTTCAAACTTCCTCTGCAATTTGCAAGGTGGTGATGAGCTGACCATCACAGGGCCATTTCCTATTCCTTTCCAAGTACCTGAAGACCAATCGGCTAATCTCATATTGATTGGCATGGGAACAGGCATTGCACCTTTCAGGTCATTGGTGAAGCATATCTACAAAAATGAATCTGAATGGAAAGGGAAAATACGTTTGTATTACGGCGCTAAAACTGGCTTGGAGTTGCTTTATCTGAATGAAAAAGATGGTGATCTCACCAACTATTATGATCAAAATACCTTTGAGGCATTTCACGCGTTGAGCCCTCGACCTAATTGGTCAGATGATATTGCTTTAGAAGATGCGCTAATAGAAAAATCTGAGGAATTGCGGGAGATGTTAGCCCTTAATAATACCTACATTTATGTGGCTGGCTATGAACTCATCCGAAAAAAACTAGATGAGGCCTTTTCGAATATTCTTGGTTCCCCTGAAGCATGGCTTACTAGAAAGGCAGAGCTATTGGCGGGAAATAAGTGGGCAGAGGTAATTTACTAAAATAGTCAGATTTTGAAACTCAGTAACTTGAAACTATAGCATATGTCGATCATTATTGCCCTTGCCACCCTTGGAGGTCTGACCCTGCTGCTGGCTATCATGTTGATGGTAGCCAATAAGAAGCTGTATGTCTATGAAGATCCCCGAATTGATGCAGTAGATGACATGTTGCCTAAAGCGAATTGTGGGGCTTGTGGTTTTCCTGGGTGTCGCCCCTTTGCGGAAGCGATCGTTTCTGGGAAAGCACTACCAGGCAAGTGCAGTGTTTCCTCTGAAGAAGGATTGCAGAAAATCGCTACTTACTTGGGAATAGCATTGGGAAGTGAAGAAAAAAGAGTTGCTAGATTGGCATGTGCTGGCGGAAGTAATGTAGCAATCAATCAGGCACAGTATAATGGGGCAAAAACCTGCGGTGGGGCCTCCTTGGTGTCGGGTGGTGGAAAAGGATGTTTCTGGGGTTGCTTAGGACACGGCGATTGTGCTGTATCCTGCGACTTTGATGCCATCACCATGAATGAACATGCTTTGCCTGTAGTTGATGAATCCAAATGCACGGCCTGTGGTGATTGCGTAGAAGCTTGTCCTAAAGATTTATTCTCTATCCAGCCCATTAAAAACCGTTTGTGGGTAGCCTGTAAAAGCCTAGAGCAAGGCAATGCGGTGTTAGAGAACTGCGATGTGGGCTGTACTGCCTGTGGAAAATGCGCTATGGATCACGCCAATGACATCATCAAAATAAAAAACAACTTACCTGTAATTGACTATTCAGTAGGGCTATTAGAGAAAAAAGCGATTGAGCGTTGCCCCACGGGTGCCATTGTCTGGTACGATGATTCAGCAGGCATCGTCAAAGGAGCAGAAGCTAAAAAGGTGATTCGGATTGGGGAAAAGGTGATAGGAATGGGTTGATACGAAACATATTAGTTAGCCCGTTATACCCGCTTAATAAGCAGATATAATGCTATTATTGCCTAAAAATAATTTGTCCAACTTTTTCAAACTCATTCCCCTTCAACCTCATAACTAACTGATTATCAACATACATTACGTTTTTGAATTAGAAAGAAATCTTCGTAATTTTAGATCTTCACTATTACATTAGCAAAAGACTTCATATGGTAAATAGATCCTCAACAATAACATTATTCCTCGCCGTTAGTTTGTTATTTGCTTGTCAAGAAAAACAGACATCCTCTAACGATAAAAAGATTTGGGCTAACTCATTTATTGGCAAAAAAGCACCAGAATTTGTCGTAGAGCAATGGTTATCAGAAATACCTAATACTGAAAATAAATACGTATTAATTGATTTCTGGGCTACTTGGTGTGGGCCTTGTCGCCAAGTGATTCCTGAGTTAAACTCCTATCATGAAGAATTCAAAGACAAACTGGTAGTCATTGGAGTAAGCGCAGAATCTGAAGAAAAAATAGAACAAATCAAAAGTTTAGGGATAAACTACTACAGTGCAATTGCCCCTCAACAAACAATGTATGACAACTTAGGCATAACAGCCATCCCACATTGCATAATAATAAATCCAGATGGCATAGTGGTTTGGGAAGGGTTTCCTTTATTAGAAGGAAACGAACTGACCGCTCAGGTTATCAAAGAATTGATAAATAAGGGATAATTCAAGCAGCAATTCTCACTTTGTAAAAAATACTTGTTATTCTGCAAAAAAAGGACTTTTTTGTCATGTCGACGTAAGGAGACATCTAAGTG
>JBMYQA010000141.1:0-14523 GCA_049600855.1 Flammeovirgaceae bacterium
CTCCTTTTGCATTACAAAAAGTATATAATATCTCAGAAGTATGAGCGATGAGATCAATACCATTTTTAGAAATCAATGTTTTTAGTTTTGCAGGACGAGATAAATGCCCTGCAACACCAATATTTCTTTTCGTTGACTCCTTTAAAATCCCTTTTACAGCTTCTTGAGGGGTAAACGTGTAAATTTTCACTAAATCATAATCTGATTTTTCAACTTCTTCTACAAACTTGACCCCATCTTCAAAAGAGTTAACTTGCTGATGTAATTGTCCGTTACCTTGCTCACGGGCATAAAGCGCTGTATAAATGTATGGTCCAATCTCCTTGTTTGCTAAAATCTTATCCTTTAGCTGAAAAATAGCGTTGTCATTAATGGTTTCTAAAAAATCTCCTAAGTTGAGTATAGTAGTTACGCCATTATTCAAAAATTGCAGTGCTTCTAATTTCCCAATCTGTGAAGCAGTATCTAGTTCTACACCCAAATGTGTATGCATATCTGCCAATCCCGCTAACAAGTATTTTCCTTTCCCATTAATGATTCTGTCAGCAGCAAAATGTTCAAGCTCTTCACGATCAAGAATTTGTTTGATTTCCCCTGATTCAATTAAAACATTTTTATGAGGAAATACTTTATTTTCATTAACTGAAACGATGTTGATATCTGATAGTAAAATAGAGAAATCATTAGAAATATGATCTCCTTTAAAAGTAATTGAATTATCATTATGCTTAGTAGCACAGGAGCATAATAGGGAAAGGAATAACAGTGTTATCAGTTTAAGCTTCACGTTTCTGAGTTTTTTTTGAATTATGCACAACGACTCACTGTAACGCCATGTCGTTAAAGGTGGCAAACAGGACGCAAGATAATAGAATGTAATCAGTTTTGCCTAACGGTTACTGAATAGACTAGTTCATGAAATTAGTTAGATTTTGCTGATGGAGTTAGGAAAGTCAACTAGTGCTTAAAAAAAATAGATTACTCCGCTTCCTTTAACAAATCTTCTACTGCTTTTTCTGGTTCAGAGAACTTAAATTGAAAGCCCGCATCTTGTATCTTTTGACAAGAGACTTTGCTTCCGTTTAAGACAATTTCGGCCATTTCTCCAAACATCATTTCTAGCGCGATTTTGGGGACATTGGGTAAGAAAAGTGGCTTTTCGAGTACATGAGCAGTAATACGAGTCAGTTCAGCATTGGTAACGGGGTTCGGAGCCACGCCATTGAAAGCTCCTTGAAGCGTTTCTGCTTCAATGGCATGCATGAAAATGCGACAAATGTCATCAATATGTATCCAAGGAATGTATTGTTTGCCGCTACCTAACGGAGCGCCTGCATACATCCGAATGGGTTTGGCAATTTCATAAAGTGCACCTGCTTCTTCACTTAACACAACACCTACGCGTATTTTTACGGTGCGTAATCCAGTGTCGGCAATGCGATCTACTTCAGCCTCCCACTGTTGGCAAACGTGGGCTAAAAAATCACTACCAGGTTTGGAGTCTTCAAAAGCTATTCGTTCACCTGTAAAGCCATAAATACCTACCGCAGTGGCAGCAATAAAACCTTTTACCTCATGGTTCGTTTCCGCTAATTTTTGGGCGAGCAATTGCGTAGTTTGTGTACGACTGTTTACAATCACTTCTTTGCGCGCTTTTGTCCAACGTTTTTCAGCTACATTGGCACCAGCGAGGTGGATAACGTAATCGGCATTTTCAATAGCGCCTTCTTCGATATAGCCTTCAGTAGGATTCCATTGATAATAGGTAACCTGATCATCCTTTCTTTTGGAACGGCTCAGGTAGGAAATTTCATGCCCCTTTTCTTGAAGTAGTTGGGTTAAACGGGTACCAATCAATCCAGTTCCTCCAGTTATCAATATCTTCATACAGTTTCTTTTTAGTAGGTTATAACAACGAAAGCAGCGTAAAGTTTATGACTTTCCAAGTTATTGACAAAATAGGAGGTAACGGACTTAAATCCAAGGGTTCAATCGGGATAAAGTCGCGCATTCATTGGTAAAGTATTACATGAGCTCATCCCTTTTTTTCAACATTTTAACTGAATTCACGATAAAAGCGCGAAAGAATAATTAATCTTCCTGTTTGAGACGTATCTTAGGCAGGTATTAAGAGTATAATTGCGTACATGAATTTTTTCGATAAACTAATTAATCAATTGTTCCCTAAGCGTGAGCAGCACAAAGGGACAGTTCAACCGATGGTTTCTGAGGCTTTAACACGAAAAGATTCAGAACGTAAGAGCTATTTTGAATGGCAAAACAGTGGCGCTTACAAAAACTTATCTGGTCGCGTGCTTCAAGCTTACCAAGATCGTTTACAGGAAAAAGTCGATGATACTTGGGTGATTCATTTACTCCAAATGCCTGCGGCCAATGGTTTTGCCCTTACTTTTCCTAAAGAACTCAGTCATTTAGAATTCCAGCATTTTTATGACTGGCTGAAAGATCGGGTACTTACACTCAATTACCGATTGGTGAATGCCGACCGGCAATTGTACGATAAAGCTCGTTTTGTAGAGATAAAAGAAAAATATTATCTGAAGCCCATTATTGATTTACAAGAAACGAACACATTATACAACCAACAATATGGCAATATCCTGATTGAACAGATTCTGATTGATGATCAGCCAAGTTACCTCAAATTTGTTGCAAATATTTATTCCGATCGCCTGTATACTAAAGCGCTCAGTTTTGATGATTTGATGCTTGAAATCTTTGAAGTAGCTTAAAATCTGGGCTTAAAAAAGCCTAATTTCATGGATAAAAACTTCAATACACGCAAAAAATGTTGTAGATTTACTATAAGTGTTATTACTCAAATACACTTCTGTGGATTCTAAGTGTGTAGGCCATGAAATACAGCAATTACATTCCATCTTTTCTTAAAACATACAACCAAGAGTGGTTGGTGGAGTCTCCTTGGCTTTGGGAGACAAAATCTCACTATGTAGCATTTTATGCTGGAGTTTTAAATGTATTGGTTTTTGCTTCCACCTGTTTGTATTTCCTTTTTGGAGATGAATACCAGGTACACACACTTTTCCCTACGAGTCTAGGTATTGTTTCTTTTATCGGTTTTGGCACCTGGGTATATCACCTTTCGCGATTTAATTTGGAAGAAGGATACGGCTATAAAACAGATTTAATTATTAAACGAAGGTTTCTGGTCTATTTAGCTTGTGTGCTTCTATTTGTGTTTCCAGCATATTTACCAAACTTAATGAGCTTGACGGTTCTTGGGGAGTTTAAAGATGCATTTCATGGTCTATTAGAGGTGGGAGTCATTTCGTTTGTGACTACAATGTTACTCGATATTTGGAAACAAGTGCGCAACAAGCAATTCCTTCAAACTGTAGTGGTAAATGCATTAACATTTACTGGAATTGTGTTGTTAATGGATATTAGCCTCTTTTTTGTGGTACTGCTGACTCTTGTCATTTTATTCACCTTGCCCATATTAATATCGAGTTTAGGAGGATTATTAGAAACGAAAGAACACCAAACTTGGAAAGTGATTGGCATAGCTAGCTTTCAATTTCTTTCGCCTTTTTTATTAATGTTGGCCATGTGTTTAGTACTCATTCCGCTGAGTTTATTAGGTGAACTATTTTTTGTAAGTATGGCAGGGGTTTCTAGTTACATATACCTGATTTACTTTTTGCCCCGATTTAATAAAATACATGCCCATTTTCATGCATTGCCTCGAAGTAAGTAAACTAGACTACCACATGCTAACACAACGAATAGATGAACTCAAAATTCCATATCTCCACCCAGCATATACAGCGCTTTGATCAACTAAATCAAGATTTATTGATTTATAAACCTTGGTTATGGCAAACCAAAATTCATCATGTCGTTTTTATGCTATTAGGGGTAAACTTAGCAGTGGGAGCGAGTTTGTTTTTACAATTCTATCAGGATTTAAGTTATGTATTGATTGTGGGAACAAGCACGTTTATGGGATTCATCTATTGGTTACATGAAATAAATCAAGTCTCCATTATTGAGGTATATGCACAGTTAGATGCTAAAAAGCACTTGCAGCGTTTTTGGGCATTTTCCTTAGGCGTTTTTCTATTTGCTTTCCCTAACATCATGCTTTGGATTGCCAGAAACCCCAGCTTTCAGCTTTTTACGCCAGATGCTATGCATGCCTATTTTCCAGGAGTTGTAGTCGTTTCAGCACTATTTTTTATGGCTTTAGGGATTCAAATTTGGCAATCAGTTGGGGGGAAGGCTTTTAGTATAGGTTTGGGCTTAATGGCATTATTTGTTACAGGATTCTATTTTACAATGCAGATGGATGTTCTACTCAGCGTACTTCTCTTATTACTCATTGTTCAACTTATGGTGAATAATCCAAAAAAATTAGCTGAGCAAAGCATGTGGCAAGATGAAAATGCCTCCCAACGAAAAGATATATTGCCCGCCTCATGGATTGTATTAGGCTATACCAGTTTACAGTTATTAATGCCTTTGTTTTTAGCTTTAGGATCGATTAGCTTAATTATGACCTTAGAGATTCATACTACTTCAGATTTTTTTATAATGGGAGGAATTCCTGTTGGAATTGTGATCATCCTTTATCTAACCACCATCTTCCCCCATTATTTGCGAACCGTTGCGAGCTTGAGATCATTACCAAAACACGAGTGAACGCAAGTAAGACCTTAACGACCCACACGTTTTTAAACTATTCAATTTTTTACCATGAACGCACTTAAAAGAATAACAACTCGTCAAATACCTGTAATCCACGCATTAGATCAAAAGTGGTTACTCAATCAGCCTTGGCTTTGGGAAACGCGTATTCATTATGTATTAGCCTTTACCATTCCTTTGAATGTGAGTGTATTTTTACTGGCTTTATTCACAAAAGCCTATGGCGTAGCTCAAGTGGTTGGAGGTGTGTTTTCTGTATTAGGTTTCTGCTATTGGATTTATAATTTATGGCAATTTAGCTTAGAGCAAGACCGTGGGAAAACAGGTGATTATGTGGCACAAAAAAGATTTGGCATTTATTTCCTGAGTGTATTGTTATTTACCTTACCATTTTGCCTACCGGATACCGTTAATTGGCTGATCCATGAAGGCTATGGACTTCGGGGCAGTAATGTTATTTTAATGAATGTAGGCGCATTCTTTGCTTCAGCGATAGGAGCAGTTCTCATCCAAATTTGGAAGCAAATTCATACGAAGTTATTTATCCTTACTGTAGTGGCAAATGCATTGCTTTTTGTGGGTTTTGCCATATTAGTCAGCCTTTCATCCTTTTTTATTGTATTATTAGTAGCTGTAGGGATTTTTTCTTTTCCCATGCTCATCTCTTTAATTACAGATGCTCCCAAAATTAAAAAGTTTAGCAATTGGAAAGTGATCGCTTTAGCATCCATTCAATTCTATGCGCCATTTTTACTGAGCTTTGTAATCAGTTTATTTATGATTCCTTTCTCTCAATTATTTTCAGGCTTTGTCTTTTTAATTGGGTTGGGAATCGCTGCCTTTAGTTACATTGCCTACGTGTTGCCAACGTTCAGGCAAATGCACATTCACATGCAATCACTTCCTCGATAGGTATTAACATAAAACACACGACGATGATTTTACTCGAACCGTAGCAGTTTTATGTCAACGATTGTTGACCGTCAAAATTAAATGAATAAACCTCAATGAATATGAAACAACAACACTTAAATCGTTTGATGAAACCCTATCAAGAAATTGATAGAAAATGGTTAATTCATAAGCCTTGGCTATGGGAAACAAAATTGAATTTAGCCATTTCATTGGGGATAGGACTGAGTGTGTTAGCGATGGTATTTTCTGGTTTTTACAGTGATACATTAATGGTAGATGCGTATAGTTTAGATATCTCACCAAGTTTTTTAGGATATCTATTTATTTCCTTATGTGTGATTGGATTTGGCTTTTGGTTTTATAAAACAGCTCAATTCAATGGGAATATTGAAAATATCAATTTAGATAGAAGTACGTTGAGGATGCAATTTGTCGCTTTTTATGTCAGTGTATTGTCATTTGCCATGCCTGTTTTTATAGTAGTGGGTATTGATTGCTTGAAGTATCAAAGCATGCTGTTCAGATCGAGTGAAAAGTCTTTTTCAGCGGTTTTTATTGAACTATTTGTGATAAAGTGTGTGCTATTAGTTCTGACTATTCTGATTGCAAAGTGGAAAAATATTGGAGGGAAACGCATGGTTACCTTTGTGATTATGGGAGCCTTATTTTTTGTTGGCGGGGCGGTAGCCGTCCAAATTGATGCGGTATGGGGGCCATTAGTGATATTAGGAGTATTTTCATTTTATGTATACAAGAACAGAAGCTCTTTTCCGCCATTTGAGTTTTTCCTTTCTGCTTTGGGCTTTATGTGGGCACCAGTAATTTGTTGGGGTACAGCAGGTGTAGCTATGCTTCCTCTTTTTGCCCTACTTGATTCGCCAGCTATTGCGTTATGGTTAGTTTGGTTCTTAGGTTCAGCAGGCTTTATTCGGTACATGTATGCCAATCAACAGTACTATTACCTCCATCATTATCAAGTTCCTAAAGAGAAGTAAGTAGATAACTCCCAATCATAAAACCATCACATTAATGACTCTCCAAGACCTATATGATCAGAAACTAATCCTATTAGAATGCATCAGTGGGAGTAAAGCTTATGGATTAGATTTACCCACTTCAGACACCGATATCAAAGGCGTATTTATATTACCCAAAGCGCAATTTTTTGGGATGGATTACATGGCTCAAATTAGCAATGCAACTAATGACATTGTGTTTTATGAGTTGGGTCGATTTATGGAATTATTATATAAAAATAATCCCAATATTCTGGAATTACTAAATACGCCAGCAACACATGTGTTGAAAAAACATCCTTTAATGAATAAAATCAAGTCGGAGTTGGTGCTTTCAAAGTTGTGTAAGCAAACCTTTGCAGGCTATGCCCAAACACAAATTAAGAAAGCAAGAGGATTAAATAAGAAGATTCTAAACCCTTTGGATAAAGCGCGAAAATCGGTGCTACACTTTTGCCAAGTAACGGTAGGAAAACAATCTAAAAACTTGGTAGAATGGTTAGCAGAAGAGGGGAAAAACCAAGCACAGTGCGGTTTAGTCAATCTGGATAAAATGAAAAACCTGTATGCTTTATTTTATGATGCTACAGGCGAAAAGGGCTATCAGGGCATTATACAGAAAGAAACTGCGAATGAGGTGTGTTTGAGTAGCATTCCAAAATCTGAGGAAGCGATTGCCTATGTGTATTTTAATCGGGATGGTTATTCGAAATATTGTAAGGATTACAAAGAATATTGGGCTTGGGTAGAACAACGGAATGAAGTACGGTATGAAAACACCATCACACATGGTAAAAATTACGATGCTAAAAACATGATGCACACCTTCCGTTTACTAGAAATGGCGGAAGAAATTTTATCAGAGGGAAAAGTAACGGTAAAGCGGCCGAATCGTGAGGAAATGCTGGCAATTCGGCGGGGAGCGTTTACCTATGATGAGCTCATTGCAAAAGCAGAAATCCAATTAGAAAAAGTAGAAGCGGCTTATCGAGCCAGTAAGCTGCCCGAACAACCAGAAAAAGCGGTGTTGGAGCAAGTATTGATTGAGATCAGAAAAGAATGGTATGGTTAAGTGTTTTGCTGAATAAACTAACGAGTTTGCCTTGTAAAATAAAACCCTGAACCTTATTGACATAGGCCATTAACCTTGTATCTTCGTGCATTCAATCAATTCAGCCTAATCATGTCATTCATCGTCTTGCACGTTCAGGTTCCCGAAGATTTATCAGACATCTTAAAAGCAGAGCTAAGCGAACTTGGGTTCGATGCATTTTTAGATCATGAGTCAGGCTTTGAAGCGTCTGTTGCCAAAAATCAATTTCTTCAAGAGGCGGTAAAGGAAATCATTGCGCAATATAACCACACCAATCAAATCTCTTGGAAAGCCGAAGAAGTAGAAAAACAGAATTGGAATAAATTGTGGGAAGACAATTTTCATCCCATTGAAATCTCTAAAGACTGTTACATTCGTGCAGAATTTCACCCTCCCGTTGACGGTTACAAATACCAATTAATCATCACGCCTAAAATGTCTTTTGGCACAGGTCATCACGCCACTACATCGTTAATGATTCAACATCAACTCCTATTAGACCACCAAGGAAAAAAAGTATTTGATATTGGTTGTGGTACAGGAGTATTGGCAATTATGGCAGCCAAGTTAGGAGCCGAAAAAGTGGTGGCCTGCGATATTGAAGATTGGTCTGTGGAAAACGCCTTAGAGAACGCTGTAATGAATCAAGTGAATATCGAAGCGTTTGAAGGAGTAGTCGAACAAGTGGAAGGAGAAGAAGTGTATGATATAATTCTTGCAAATATCAATTTAAACGTACATAAACAAAGTATGGCTGAATACGTACGTTTGTTGAAATTTGGCGGATATTTACTCCTGAGTGGCTTTTATGAGGCTGATATTCCCATCATACAAAACATGGCCGATCAGTTGAAAATGCAAAAAATCTCTCAAAAAATACAACTTGATTGGACAAGCATCGTCTATAGAAAGTAACATCTTAGCTTTTGTTAATATATGGTAATATATTTGCGGTAAAGCGAAACTGTTCGATCAAGCAAACCAATTCATCATTCGAACCTCACATTAGCATTTAATTTATTAAGCCAACTCATTGCGGAAGGCCTGTCTTTTTTATGGAACAAGCCCTGTGCTTTCATTCTGTGAAGATGGCACCTCCTTTCTTGTTAAACTATGGAGATATGAACAAAACCTTGTGTATGTGTATACTTTGTCTCTTGTCTTTGGGTTCGCTCAAGGGGCAGCAATTATTTCAATCCGAAGAATCTTTTTTTGACGATGCCAAACAGCACCTATTTACCTCAGCCAATCGAACTGGAATTGAACAAGTTTGGGGAGCATTTGAGCAAGTTTATGAAGGCAAGTTAAATGCTGCACAAAAACATCAAGTGTTCGTGATTACGCAACGAATGTTTGATAAGAAATACCTGCCAAGTCCACACTTCGAAAACTTTTATGCCTGTGTCGCTTATGGAATGGAGAATGACTTGATTGGACAAGCGCAAATGAACAATTTTTTAGCAATTGCGGATACGGTATTGAAAATTTACAAAGGAAAAGTATACAGCGATTTTCTAAAGCACACACGCTCCATTGTGGAATACAATCAATTGTATAGAAGCCGTTACAACTCCTGCCAACTGCTTGCTGGTAAATTAACGTTTGGACATGCCATTGATGATAAAAATTTAGATACGCTATACACTTTTGAGGATGCAGGATTACATTTAGAAGAAGAGCTTGTTGAAGCGGAAGACGATGCAGTCGATAGTTGGGCGAAAGCCTTAGAAGATGCTGATCGAGAGGTAGATACGATTGGTTCCATGGAATGGGGAGAAGGGCTAGGGGCGAGAGAGCTGATTGAAGAAGAGCTGAAAGCAGTGAAATCGGCCTTTGAGCGCGAAGGCTATGAAAAAGGGATGCTTTTAGATGGAGACTCAGCCAAACTATTTGTTGCATCAGCAATGCCCAAACCCACCGTAAAAGGGCCTTTTGTAGATCTTCAACATGCAACGATTCTACTTACGGCGCCAAGTGATTCCTTGCAAATTAAGGGAACGCATGGACAACTGATGTTGCATAACCTGCATTTTGTGGGAAACAATGGAAGAGTTGATTGGCGGTCGGTTGGACTGGATAGCCAACAAGTATATTGTGATCTTTCTAGCTATAGTTTTCATTTAGATAAACCCGAATTTATTGCCGAAGCTGCTCATCTAACCTATCAACCTCGCCTGAAGGTACCTATTACCGGTATTTTAGTATATAAAATTGATAAAGCTCATCGAGATGCTCCACAATACCCGTCATTTACCTCCTATTTTAATGATATTGAATTAGATGACATTGCCCCTGGTGTATTTTATAAGGGAGGTTTTACACTGAGAGGGAAGCGCATTCACAGTACCTCATTGAGTGGAGGAAAATCCTCAATTTCTGTAAAAACACAGGATACCCTGCGGTTTAAAGCCATCAGTAGAAGTGAGTTCTCTTTTGTAGATTCTTCCATTGTCAGTGAATCGGCGAACCTCATTGTCTACCATAACCAAAAAAGAGATTCGGTAGAGCACCCTGCTATTCAATTGCGGTACGATGCTGCAAAGCATTTACTCAAAGCACGCAAGGATAAGTCAACATTCAAATATTCTCCATTCAAATCGACCTATCATAACATTGAGGTGACAGGCGATTATTTAGAATGGGACTTAGAATCAGATAGTTTGGCAATTACTATCCTTAATGCCCGAAATAAAATTCCACTGGAAATTGAATCCGAAGATTATTTTGACTACGAACGATTTGCTCGGTTGACTGGACTGCACAAGTTTAATCCTTTGCAAATGGTGGTGTATTTTGCTCGACAGGAAAAGAAGGGCAATACATTTACAAGTGCTTCATTGGCAGAAAAGCATCGCATTAGCAAAGAAGTCATCAAAGGATCAATGAATAATTTAGCCGTATTGGGTTACATCAGGTACGATCCCATTACCGATGAGGTCACTTTATTGCGAAAAGCCATTCTCTACTATTATGCCAATAAGCGGAAAATCGATTACGATAACATCAATATTCGCTCGATTTCACCCAGTAAACGAAATGCCATTTTACGAACCAAGAGTAATGAAATGCTGGTAAGGGGAGTAAAGAGTTTTACCTTGAGCGACTCCATGAAAGTACAAGTGGCACCTGCTCAGCAAGAAATCATCATTAAAGAAAATCGTACGACTGAATTCTCTGGAAAGATGAGATCGGGCAGCTTTATCTATAAGGGGGATGACTTTACCTTCAACTACGATAGCTTCTATGTAAATATGCCACAAATTGATGAAGTAGGCATTTTGTTAAAAGATACGATTACGGGTAGGGATATAGAGCTACCGAACGGATTGGTGGGCACAAAAGGGAAATTATTGATTTCGAGACCCAATAATAAATCAGGCTTGAAAAAGCAGCCTGGTTATCCAAAGTTTAGTACGGTGGAAGCTTCTGCCATTTATTTTGGAGGTGAGGAGATTTTGGATGGTGCTTATGCCGCTGATACCAGCATTGTGTTCGAAATTCCGCCATTTGAGTTAGATAGTTTGAACAGTAGTGATCCGAATACGATTGCCTTTGAAGGAAAATTTAGGAGTGGTGGTATTTTTCCTGATTTTGAAGAGCGCGCCTCCATTATGCCCGATAAATCACTTGGGTTTGTTACCAACGCTCCCGATACGGGATATGTGATTTACCCACACAAACTGAAGGAAAAGGCGAAGTTTTATAATCAAATCTCCTTAGATAATCGCGGGATTCGTGGCGATGGGAAAATGGAATACCTGACAGGCTCCTTTTTAGGTGACGATTACATCTTCTTTTCAGATTCTGTCGTCACTGGAAAGCCGGGAACGAGTGGTGAGATCAAACCAGGGGAATACAAAGGGGTTTCTTATCCTAATGTAAAAATGGAAAAGTACAAGATGCGATGGCTAGTGAATAAGGATAGCATGTTACTCTCTAGCATTGATCAAGATTTTGAAATTTATAATTCAGAAGTGGCTTTTAAGGGGGAGTTGGCACTCACGCCTAAAGCTTTAAATGGGAAAGGAAATTTCGAAACGGATAAATCTAAAACCTTCTCCGATCAGTTTGTATTTCGGGAACATGATTACGGGGCTAGTAACGCCACTTTCTTAGTAAAATCAGCGAATCCTGAAAAACCTGCCATGAAGGGTGAGAACATTAGTGTACACTACGACTTTAAAGGGAACTTTGCCGACATGAGATCTGAGAAATCGGGTGATCAAACGCTGGTTTTCCCATTTGCACAGTATGCCACGAACCTCGAAAAAGCACATTGGGACTTTGAAAAACAGATCATCGAAATTAGCGTAGGAGATACGAGCCAGCTCACAACCTCTAAGTTTGTATCTACTAATCCAGCGCAAGAAGGCTTAGAGTTTAGCGCAAATAAGGCGATTTATGACCTACGAGATAATACCATTAATGCAGAAGGCGTTCCGTTCATTAAGGTAGCCAATGTGTTAATTAAGCCTGATGGCGGTAAACTCCAAGTCAGTGAAAATGCCGAAATGCAAGAGTTGGAAAACGCGACCATTGTATTAAATGCGTTTACCAAATACCACACGCTTACCGAAGGGCATATCAAAATTAAATCGCGTAAAAGCTTTGATGGACGCGCCCTGTATACTTACCTAAATGATTCTAAGGATACCATTCCCATTTTGTTTGAACATTTTGATGTAAAAATAGAACGGGAAAAGAGAGGTAGGAAAGTAGCAGAAAAGTTTACTACTACCGCCCAAGCGGAAATCCGCGAAGATGAGCGTTTTCCTATTTTTTCAGGCATGTTGTATAAAGGTGATGTAAATCTAATTGACTATAAGAAATACTTAGAGTTTGATGGCGTAATCGCGCCTGATTTACCAAGAGAAAAACAATGGTTTAAGTACGTTTCTGTAGATACTTCTACGTATGGTAGAATCTTGATTGACGAGAATACCAAGATTGCAGGAACAGTGAACAAGCTTCAATCGGGATTATTTTTGACGAAAAATACCCCAAGCCTGTACGGATCGTTTTTAGCCTATCAACGAGAAAAGGGAGATGTGCAATCAGTTTTTACAGCGAAAGGTTTATTAACTTTTAATGAAAGTGCAGGAGAGTATACCATTTCACCAGAATCCATGCGCAATGGGAAATCTTATCGTGGCAACCATATGGTGTATAATCATGATAAACAAGTCATGAGTTTTGAAGGCCCATTGACTTTGCTTAAGGGAAATAAAGATGTTGCTGTACATGCTGCGGGAGTGGGCGTAGCTAAATTGGACAAACAGCAATATAAGATGAATACCATGATTTTATTAGAGTTTGAGCCTAATACACAAGCCTTTGATGCCATGAGTGAGGTACTCATTGAAGGTGCTGACGATAAGGGAATCTATTACAATCAACGCGAGCTCTATTCCAATTTCTCTGAATTTGTTTCTCAACCTAACTTTATACGTTTCCAGAAAGATTATGAAGGTGGTGTGAAATCGTTCAGTAAATACTTAGACAAGTATTTAACCTTATCAAAAGTGACCTTGAACTGGTCTGAAGAACATCAAGCATTTTACAATGCTGATCCTGAAGTAGGACTGGCGAATGTATTTAAGAATGATGTGGATGTTACCTTAAAAGGATATATCGAAATCCCGAAGACAGAAGATAACAGTACCATTCATATTTATTTGGAAAATGAGGTTGGAGATTGGTACTATATTAGCTTCAAAGGGAATAATGTGCGCGTGTATGCTTCTGCTGATGAATTTAATGGATTGCTCTTAGGGAAGAAGGAAAAAATTGAATTAGCAGAGGTAGATGAAGCAGAAGAATTTAAGCGAACATTCTTACAAAAGTATTTAGGAATTGAGAGATCAGATTTAGAAATTCCAATTAAGAAAGATGATGCATTGAAAAAGGAAGAAGAAGCGGATGAAAAAAAGGATGGTTTCTAATCTTTGTCCGTTATTCACACCATACCCTGAAAGCTCCAATCACTCATGATGGGGCTTTTGGCCTTTATTGATCATAAACTTACTTAAAAACTCACGATGAGGTGCTTTGATTATTCGTAACTCGTCAAGTTTGGCTATTTATTTGTAAATTAAGTATTAAAATGTTCACATTTAAGACAACGGTAACTTGGGGGTTCTGCTAGGTTACCTACAAGCCGATAAAAGGAACCACAACTATTGTACATAAATACTTTATTCATAAAGATCAAACTATGAAATTAAATGTCATTTTATTGCTCATGTTTGGCTGTGTTTTTTCAGCATTAGGGCAATTTGGAACAGTACCTTTCGAAGACAAAGAAAAGTTTTTAGAAGATGCTGAGAAAGTTTCAAAGGTAGGGGCAAGCCAAAAAATGGATTCTGTATGGAATGCTTTTGCCGAAAAGTGGGAAGCACAGCTTGACGCCGCTCAGAAAGATCGGGTATTTGCGATCTCTAAAGAGATGTACAACAAACGCTATCAAGCAAATCCAAATTTTGAAAACTTTTATGCAACCATCGCTTTTGGTTTAGAAAATGGACGATTAAAAGGACCTAAGCTGGATGAATACTTAACTGTACTTGATTCAAGTGTGCAGCAATATCGAAGGTATGTAGTGTATAATTTTTTGTCGATTACACGAATTTTTATTGAAACGGAACACGTCCAATCTACTCGTTTCAATACCTTGGAAGTAAAGAAAAGCGATTTTTCCTTTGGGCATGTTTTTTCGAACGAGATTGCCTTAGATCCAAAGAAAGAAGCAGTAGCGGATACAGCTACTACTAAAGATGGGGAAGAATGGTTCTCGCATTTAGAAGAAAAAAA
>JBMYQA010000142.1:0-14426 GCA_049600855.1 Flammeovirgaceae bacterium
GAGGGCGGAGAAGCTGGGAGAAACTGCGGATAGAATCTCTGATCATCAGATTGGCTATTCTATCTCTAGCTAACCACTCCGTGAAGGTTCGAATCCTTCCCTTGCAGCTGCATTGTTCTTACACATGCTGAGTAGATACTGCAAGGTGGCGAAATTGGCAGCCGCACCCTCCTATCTCGAGGGCGGAGAAGCTGGGAGAAACTGCGGATAGAATCTCTGATCATCAGATTGGCCATTCTATCTCTAGCTAACCACTCCGTGAAGGTTCGAATCCTTCCCTTGCAGCCATTTTCGATAGTTTTGACCCTTTGAAAGTGAATTATGCCACTTTCGAGCGAATGATGGTTAGCTTAATATGCTTTTCTCAATTAGTTAAAATGGCAGCAAGCGGTTCGTTTGTTGCCATTTTGCATTTACATCGCCCATACCTGCTCGTCTATCACTGATCCCTTCTTTTATGACTTAAGCACCTCCATCATCTTTAATGCTTTTTTATGAGTTGGCTGTGCATCTAGCAGCTTTTGTAGGGTTTGCTGGGCGGCTTCAACACCGTCAGTCATAGCTTCATAGGCCACTCCCAACAAATAATGATATACGGGGTCTTCCGTCCACTTTTTAGCTTTGTCGATGGCAGCTTTAGCAGCCGATGTATTCCCGTCTCGCAGCTGTAAGTAGGCCATCATTTCCCAACCTGCACCTAAATTGGGATATTTCTTATTTGCTTTTAAGGCAAATTCTTTCGCTTGTTGAGACTGTCCATCTTTGTAGTACATAAAAGAAATAATCACCAAGTCTTTAGGGTTAGGAGCACTTTCGTATTTCTTTTTTACAATTTCAATAGACTTTTTACGATCTTTTCCCGCCTTTATGATTTGAAGTAGGGCGATTGCTTCCTCAACAGCCATTCGTCTCGATTCATCTTGAATGAGATCCCGTTGCCTGATGAGCATTTTCTCAGCATCTTTTGCTCGACCGAGTATCACATAAGCCATTGCCTGTGACTTTGCTGTTAAAACGGCGGGAATTGACTTTCGCTTCCTAGCGCCTTTCAAGAATTTAATACTCTCTTCAAGTCCTTCAATCTGCTCTTGAGTTAAGAAGCCATCTGAATCTCCTAGTATGATTTCTGGGCCATCTTTTCCTGCGTTCTTGGCGTTCACCGCCTTGATATTCATATAAATATAGGTTCTACAAAAGTGGTACAGGAAGCGTCTCGCATCAGATTCAGGTTGACGCTTAAGGTAATGAGATACGGGTGATATGACCTCCTCTACAGACTTAATCTCACCGCCATTATTCATCATGTGTGAGGAATAAGCCTTCATAAAGCCCATATATACGAGTTCACCAGCATCAGGGAATTCTTGTAAAAGCGAGTCAATATATTGACTGGCAATGTCCATTTTCCCCAGATCATAAAAAAGCACCTGAAAACGGGATAGGTGAAAAGGAATATGCTGTGGATATCGGCTAATGCCATAGTCAAGCGCATTCATTGCATGACTATAATTAGTGGTAGCCCTCATCATGGAAGCCAATCCGTATATAGCAGAAGTGTCGTCAGGGTTTTCCTCAATATATTGTTGGTATGCAGTATAGCCTTTATTGAGTGCGTTAAGCACCTTCTCTTGGTCTTTCTGTGCCAAAGCCCGATATACCAACTGGGCATAAATCTTAGCATCTGATGGGGCACCAGTAAGTTTACCCTGTAGCTCCGACTCCGCCATGGTTGCGAGCGAATCTGGACTAGCCATCGTTTCTCCATTTAGCTCTGTAAAAGCGAAATTAAAATTAAAACCATAGCTCACATTAGGATGATTGAGTTCGGATAGAAGACTATCGGCTTTCCAAGAGGGGATTTCACTCTGCGAGCATAGCGGCTTTACTACTAAAATGAGTATGCCTGTAAGTATAAAAAGCTTAAACTTTTCCATAAATAGTGATGGTTAGTTACTGACCGACTTAATTAAATGCTTTGGCTACTTCAATATATTCATCTGAATGCACAAAATCTAATACCATGTTCACCAACATAGCGATTGCAGGTATAATACCCAATTTTTGGGCTTCACCAGTTGAAGTAATTTGTTTTTGGTTAAGCAGTTTTAGTGTTTCTTTATAACTAGCTTCAGCACCTTTAGGTTTAATGATAGATTCTTCAATTTTTTGCAGGGTCAGCATTTCTTGCTCAGATCTGACCTTAAGCGGGGTTTTATTCACATGCAATCGTCCTGCTGTTACACCTTCACTAAAATCATCTAACAAATAATGTTGATCTAAGTGAAAGATAAATTCTTGACCTCTTGAATCATAGCCCATAAATGCTTTTGATGGACCAATCGTCACAGAGTCATTGATGTATAATTGTCCTATAATGTTAATGTGAGCCATTTTACTATCTTGATTTGTTCTGTGGACTTGCCAAAGTCTAAAGCGCTCAGTTTTGAGAGGTTTTTTTGATTTAACTCTCTTAATTTATCCCAGTTAGACATTACTATAAATGACTGTGACTACTTTTAATTTCTCAACTATATAGTTTAATCACTCTCTTCTTCTCAAGATGGTTGAAATTGAAATGTTGGTTAATTGCATGATAGGTCAAATTTCTGATGATTTCCCGAACTTCTTTGTTTTCAAGTTTCGCCTTGATTTGGCATTGTTATTCCTTCACCTCTGTATAATGATACCTTTCCTTCTCAAATACATCAACATAATATTTCACTTTACCCTTTTCCTTATACTCACATTCAGGGTTTGAGAACATTACATTAACAGCTATTTCTATGTAATAGAATGCAATTAGTTCCTTACCTTCTTTATCTAAAAAAACAACCGTTTTTATTTTGGGAGGGTGCTTATACTGGTAGTCGTTAATCGTATCATGAGAATACTCTTTGGTGATTTTCTTTCCATCCTGATCATAAACTTCTTCTATTACCAATTTCGCTTTATGTATCTCTTGATACTTTTCAAGATTCATTTTTTTAAATTTCTTAAAATAGGAGCGTGAATGATTGTCGGGATCAAAACCTGTAAGCTGAAGTCTCTCAAGAAAGTCTTCTGTTGATACACGACTTAAGTAATTGCTAGGCTCAATAGCTTTTAAAACACTGACAGCTGTTGCATTAAAGATAATTTGGGGCAAATCTTGAATGTTTTTATTCTTCGGATGATTAAAATCGACAATCCGAACAGCTCGCTTTCGAGTGAGGCTGTCTACCTGAGCATCGGCTACGGATGCAATAAATAAGATCAAGATGATAAATAAGTATCTCATAGCATTAAGCACAAAAATAAAGGATTCCACAATTTATTTTTAGATGATCAGCCATTTCATCATGATGAATTTCCCCCAATCATCACATTCTCCTTTTTCTTTTGTAAACTAATCACTCAATTCGCAACAAGACATGTTGCCAATCACCTGTTGAACATTCAACATCAGGAAATTGCATCTGGTTTAACTGTGTAACTTACAACTATGACAACTAATTACAAACACCTCGCATTGGTTTGGCTAATGCTTTTACTCGCTGTGCCCGGCTTTTCGCAAAAGCTGGACATGGAAATGTTTAAGAATATGAAGCCGCGCAGCATAGGGCCTGCTGGCATGAGTGGTCGTGTAACGGCAATTGATGCCGTGCATGCCGAGCCTGACATCATTTATGTGGGCACGGCTTCGGGCGGATTATGGAAAACAGAAAGTGGCGGCATTACGTGGATCTCGTTGTTTGATACGCAAGCGGTCCATTCCATTGGTGCCATTGCCATCAATCAACAAAATCCTGATGAAATTTGGGTGGGAACAGGCGAAGGAAACCCTCGAAACAGTCAGTCGAGTGGGCAAGGCGTGTACAAAAGCATTGATGGCGGAAAAACATGGTCGTTTATGGGTTTAGGCGATACGCGTAACATTCACCGCATCTTTGTGCATCGCGATAACCCTGATGTGGTTTACGTGGGTGCCATTGGTTCGGCTTGGGGCGATACGCCAAGAGGGGTGTTTATGACGACAGATGGGGGAAAAACGTGGGAAAATGTATTGTTTGTAGATCAACGCACGGGTGTGGCAGATATGGTGGTTGATCCTACCAATCCCAATAAAATGGTCGTTGCCATGTGGGAATACCGAAGAGATCCTTGGTTCTTTAAATCAGGTGGCCCTGGTTCGGGTTTATACATTACCCATGATGGTGGAAAAACGTGGAAGAAAAAGACGGACAAAGATGGTTTACCCAAAGGCGAATTAGGTAGAATGGG
The DNA here is from genome assembly GCA_049600855.1 of Flammeovirgaceae bacterium. Taxonomy (GTDB): domain Bacteria; phylum Bacteroidota; class Bacteroidia; order Cytophagales; family Flammeovirgaceae; genus JBMYQA01. The sequence continues at coordinate 4,261 of JBMYQA010000142.1, forward strand.
GTTAGCGATTTCAAAATCTAACCCGAATCGACTATATGCCTTAATTGAGTCTAAAAAAACGGCCATGTACCGCTCCGATGATGGTGGCGTAAAGTGGATGAAAGTAGCCGATAGAAATATTGGAGATCGCCCATTTTATTATGCGGATATCGCTGTTGACCCAAGCAACGAAAATCGTTTGTACAATGTGTTTTCCAATGTGTCTGTGAGTGAAGATGGTGGCAAAACCTATAAAATCCTCTTAGGTTGGGATCGCGTGCATGGCGACCATCACTTTTGGTGGATTCACCCCGATGATCCCGATTACATGATTAATGGGAATGATGGTGGAATGGCAATTACACGGGATAAAGGAAAAAGCTGGCACTTTGTAGAAAACCTTCCGGTGAGCCAGTTTTATCACATTTCAGTCGATAATGAAATTCCGTACAATGTGCTTGGCGGGATGCAAGATAATGGTTCTTGGAGAGGGCCAAATACCGTTTGGAGAAATGGCGGGATTCGCAATGGCTATTGGGAAGAGGTGGCTTTTGGCGATGGGTTTGATGTATTGCCCGATCCCGACGATTCGCGTTACCTGTATGCCATGTGGCAAGGTGGTAATTTGTTACATGTAGATATTGAAACTGGTGGTTCGCGCTACATCCGACCTGTACATCCTGATGGCACGTATTTGCGCTACAATTGGAATGCGCCTATTGCGCCTGATCCTTTCGATAAGAAAACCATTTATTATGGGAGTCAGTTTGTGCATAAATCAACGGATAAAGGGGAAAGTTGGGAAATTATTTCCCCCGATCTCACCACCAATGATCCCGAAAAGCAAAAGCAGTTTGAAAGTGGCGGCTTAACTTATGATGTCACCAATGCAGAGAATCACACCACGTTAGTAGCCATTGCACCAAGTAGCTTAAAGCGCGAAGTCATTTGGGCAGGTTCAGACGATGGCCGAATCCATGTCACTCAGGATGGCGGGAAAACATGGCAAGATGTCGGTGGAAAAATCAAAGACATGCCTCAAGGCAGTTGGGTGCCGCAAATTCACGCTTCTAAATACAATGAAGGCGAAGCTTATGTGGTGGTAAATAATTACCGAAGAAATGATTGGACTCCTTTCTTATTCCGCACCCGCAATTATGGAAAGACTTGGGAACGCTTAGTCGATGAAAATGATGTGTGGGGCTATGCCTTGTCATTTGTTCAAGATCCTGTTGAAAAGAATTTGATGTTTTTAGGAACAGAGTTTGGCTTGTATTTCAGTATAGATGAAGGCGCAACTTGGAATAAATGGAAAGCTGGTTACCCAACAGCTTCTACCATTGATATGGTAATTCACCCAAGAGAGCACGATTTAGTGATTGGTACCTTTGGGCGTGCTGCTTTTGTGTTGGATGACATTCGTCCTTTACGTGAAATTGCTGCTAAAGGCGTTCAAGTTTTAGAAGATTCATTAGTGGCTTTTCCTGCGCCTGATGCGTATTTGGCTACCTACAAACAAGCGACGGGCACCCGCTTTTCAGCGGATGCGATTTTTAAAGGGCAAGTACGTCCCTATGGCGCATTGGTCAGTTTTTACCTCAAAGGCATTCGCAAGCCGCAACCTAAAAAAGATCAGAAGCCTGAAGATGTAGTAGCACCAAAGTCCGATACGGTAAAAGTACAGGTGATGAATGCAAAAGGGGAAGTGATCCGAAACTTGAAAGTAAAAGCAGAAGCAGGTATCAACCGTTTTAGTTGGTCCTTAAATCGTAAAGGCGTGCGTTTTCCAAATACACCCAAACCTAAACCAAATGCCGCAGAACCTGGAGGGCCTCAAGTGATGCCGGGCACGTATACGGTAAAAATCAAGTATGGGGAGTTGGAGGCTACCACTACGGTAGAGGTGAAGCAAGATCCTCGTCTGAATATTTCGGAAGCTGATTTAACGGCTAAAAATGAGCTTTACAACAAGTTAGCTACTAATGTGATGGTGGCAACTGCTGGAATGGATCGCATTCGTGAAGCGCAAAAAACAGTGGGTTTGGTCAATAAAATATTGGCTGATCGTGAGGATGATACGGCCAAATCTTTGAAAGAAATGGGGAAAGTAATGAAGGATTCTTTACAAAGTATCACTCACCTCTTTGTCCCGAAAAAAGGCATTCAGGGCATTTTCCAAAATCCTGAGTTGATTAATCAGTTGCTCGGTCAAACCTTTTTCCATGTGCAAGCAGTACCCGGAAAACCTGGACAAACCCAGCAGATTGAGGTTGATCAAACCATTCAGGCGTTGAAGCCTGTCATTGCAAAAATCAATGACTTTTTTGATCAAGAATGGCCAAAATACAAACAGGCTGTAGAATCGGCAGAGTTGTCTTTGTTCAAAGCATATGAAAAATTAGAAGTGAAAGAATAATAATTTGATAAATTACAGGTGTGTTTGCAAGTGTTCTTATTTGTAAGCACACCTTTCACTACCATACACAAATAAATCTGTCAAAGCACTTGCAGTAATAAAAAGCTGATTATAAGCAAGTTAATCTACTTTTATTCACTAATGGGCTGGGTTGTCCTTTTTTGCTTGATCAAAAAAGAACGAAAAAAATCAAGAAAATCTGATCCTGCTTACACACTTGCCTACCCACGCTCGGCAGATTTTCAGGCCTGCGCTCGCTAAATATTTTGCAAGCTTTTGGTCATATTTTTTGTGTACGGTAGCAAAAACACACCTTATTATTTTCAGTTTGAATTAAATTTTAGTGATTTTTATACAATTAAAATACATTAAACTACCACATTTATTTTTCCTCTGCTTATTCCTCATCGGCAGCTTTCAAAGTTATGCCCAAAAATCTTCCATCAAAAAGCAAGAGTCTAAACTGAAACGCCTTTATGGGGTTGAAAAGCTCAAAGCGTTAAACACCTTAACTGCTCACTATCATCAAGAAGGATCGCGAAAAGCCGTGAAGTATGGTAGACAAGCCGTTGAGCTTGGAGAAAATCTATTTGATAAGGCCAATCATTCGGTTGATCGTACGGAACATAAGCGGCTCATTCAATCTTATGCACAATTGGGGATTGTATTGTATGAGCGGGATGATTTGAGTGATGCAAAAGCGCAATTAGAAAAAGGGAAAAAACTATCCGATCAACTTAATGATCAGTCTTATTTTGATATCATTGAGCAATATCTGGGGAAAATTCAGCAACTCATTGATGAGGAAGAGGAACAAGAAGGATTATTTTCCAAACTCGAAAACCTCAAAATTGGAGAAAGTATTCATAAAGCTTCACAAGATGTGAAAATTCAGTCTGAAATTACCTTAGGAGCCGCAAACGAAAAAAAGAAGGATTACGAAAAAGCCATTGCTCATTATGCGATTGCCGTCAATCTACTCCAAGAGAAAGGAAATTATGGGCGAGCAAGTGAAATTCAAATAAAAATTGCGGCACTTTACGATAAGCTGAATCGACCAGAGGAAGTTCAAAAAATCTTGGAGGAAGCCATTAAAAATATAGAATCTTCAGCCGATACGACAAACATCATTACAGATAAAGCAGTATTGAAACGCGTCACCCCTTCATTAACGGATAAGGAGTTGTCGCGTTCATTGCGTGTAAAGCAGAAAGAGCTGAAGGATTTATCCGAAGACTTTGCACGAAGAAAGGATTTTGAGAAATCATTGGCCTACTACAAACTGTATCAGGAATTGACCAAAAAAATGGAAACGGATAGCTTAAAAGCGGAAATTGAGAAAAAGCAGAAGGCGAATGAGATTTTTTTACTCAAGCAACAAAAAGCGATTGCCGACCTCCAAGTAAAAAGTGCTGAAGCAGAGAAAGAAAAGCAAATTCGATGGCGGAATACTTCGGTATTAATTGCGTTACTGGTACTTATGGGCACAGGAGGCATTTCCTATTTCTACTTGGCTAAGCGAAAAGAGCACTATAAGCTTTCACTGGCATACCACGACTTGGATCAGACGAAGGAAAAATTAGAAAAAGCGGAACAACGCATTGTTAAGCTATTGAGCCAACAAGTTTCTGGGGATGTCGCCATGAAATTAATGAATGATCAAGCAAAGTTGCCTGTAGAACGGCGTTTTGTATGTATCATGTTTTTAGATATTAGAGGGTTTACCCCCAAGGCCGAAAAGTTGAGCCCCGAAGAGTTAATCGCCTATCAAAATAAGGTTTTCGGCTTTATGATTGACATCATTGAGGGATATCATGGAACCATCAATCAATTATTGGGCGATGGATTTATGGCTACATTTGGAGCTCCAATATCACATGGAAATGACTGTCAGCATGCTTTTGATGCTGCAAATACCATTCTTAACGAATTAAAATTACGCAACGATGCGGGCGTATTTCAACAGACAAAAATAGGAATTGGATTGCATGCAGGCTTTGTAGTAACGGGTAATGTAGGTACAGAAACACGTAAACAATATTCAGTTACGGGCAACCCTGTAATTATTGCCAGTCGAGTCGAACAACTGAATAAAACTTATCAATCGCAATGCATCATCACAGAAGATGTGTATGAGAAATTAGAAACTCATCAGATACCTGCAAACTTTGAAGCAGTGCAAGTAAAGGGACGATCTGAGCCCGTGAACATTCTTGTAGTTGCGTAATGCACATCGCTTTACTTACTTTGCACTGAAATTTAACTGCAATCTTCCTTGAAGCAAACGATTCGACATTTTTTAGGGGCACTCCATTTTGTCTGGCTATCCAGTAAGTATTGGACAATCACCAAACTGATTTTATTGATTATCCAATCAATTCTTCCACTTGCCTCCCTCTATTTATTAAAATTAGTGGTAGATGAAGTCACAAACAGTATTCAAGCAGCGACTACACCAGACTTCGCCCCTGTATTATGGCTCATTGCTTTATGGGGGGGCGTAAATCTGATTACGGTGTTCGCGGCTACTGTTAATCAGTATGTGAATGAAAATCAATCACTTTTAGTGAGTAATTACATGGCTGATATTGTTCATGAAAAATCAGCCGCGTTAGAGTTAGCCTATTACGAGAACCCTAAATACCTCAACACCTTACATCGCGCTCAATTGGAGTCAAAGTCGAGGCCCAATCAAATTTTAAACAGTCTAACTTCATTAATTCAAAATGGCATTTCTTTAGTAGCGATCGGTGGTTTACTCATTTATTTGCATTGGGGAGCTGCAGTGCTACTCATTTTGGCAGCTTTACCCGCATTAGTTGTCCGCTTAAAGTTTTCAGAAAAACGGTATGTATGGGCACGCAAACGCACACAGTTAAAGCGGGAAAGCAATTATTTAGGATACCTTTTAACATTTGCTGAATATGCTAAGGAAGTACGATTGTTTCGATTAGGTACTTACTTTAAAAATAAATTCAGCGTTATTCAAAAGCAATTGTTTAAAGAAAGTAAGCAAATTGCCTTCAATCAAGCTTGGATTTCGTTAATTGCCAAAGGAAGTGAAGTGATTGCCATATTTGCAGCGTATATTTTTATTGCCTACCGAACCGTAGGTGGAGAATTAACCATCGGCGATTTAGTGATGTATTACCAAGCCTTTCAGCGAGGGCAAGCTTTTTTGCAATCTGCATTAACCAGTCTTTCATCATTGTATGAGAATAAATTATTCCTCCAAAACCTATTCGAGTTTTTAGATTTAAAGCCTGCTTATACCTCAAAAGGATCGTTACCTGTACCTGACCTGACGAAGCATTCCATCCGTTTTGATGAGGTTGCGTTCTCGTATACACCTGAAGGCAAGAAGGTTTTGCATGAAATTCAGCTGGAAGCGAAAAATAATGAAGTGATCAGCTTGGTAGGAAAAAATGGAGCAGGTAAAACAACCCTCATCAAACTGCTTTGCCGGCTATATGAGCCTACTGCAGGGGCCATTTGGATTGGAGATACAAATATTCAAGACATTGAGGTGGGTGCGCTTCGAAAACAAGTCAGCGTCATTTTCCAAGATTTTATACAATATAGGCGAACAGCCAAAGAGAATATTGCTCTGGGAGATGTAGCACATGAAGTAGACATGGAACGCCTTAAGGAAGCCGCTCGACTGACAGGCGCTGCCGAAATTATTGAGAAATTACCCAAGCAATACGATAGCATGCTTGGAAGATTATTTACAAAAGGGGAAGAACTAAGCATCGGGCAGTGGCAAAAAGTAGCTTTAGCTCGTGCTTTCTACAGTAAAGCTAAAATCATTGTGTTGGATGAGCCAACAAGCGCTATGGATGCCTTAGCAGAATATGAGTTCTTTAAAAAGCTCAAAGCCATTGCCCAAGATAAAATCATTTTCCTCATTAGCCACCGCCTCTCCTCAGCCACCATGAGTGATCGAATTTATTTTATTGAAGATGGCCGAATTGCTGAAAGTGGCTCGCATGAAGAACTCATCCAGCTAAATGGGAAATATGCTTTTCTATTTAATAAGCAGGCACAGTTGTATCGGGAGTCATAAGCGCCTCGTATATTGTACTGTTACTGAAAGAGGAGTAAAGATCAGTTAGATGTATGTAAGTGCTATTTTCCTATAGCATCAATTTCTTCTACGGTTAAGTAGTTTCCTCCTCGGCCCACTTGTTCAAGTTTGTCGTGAACGGCTTTACTCCACTCGCGTAGTTGTGGCCTTAGTTGATGTTCGATGGTCACTCGATCTGTTTCTCGTTCATAGGCTTTTCGAAAATCTGCCGAAAACATGTATTTCAAGCCGAGCCAAACCAATGCTAAAGAACTTTTGTCGAGGTAAGAAACGGTATGTGCCAATTCATGGCCTAACACACCTATTTGTGCATTGTAAGGCAATTCATGTAATGCTGCCCCCGCAAGCTCAGGAGGAAGTGATTGACTAATGAGTACTTCAAATCGCCTTTCCCGCCAAGGCAAAAGTACCGAAAGGGGTTCAGGGCGAGAGCGAAGCTCATATTCACTAACTGAATAACTAAAAATAATTGGGACATCCTTTAATTCGGGGTAATGGGATAAAGCTCTTAAAACGGCAAGCTCTGTACCATGAGGCATCCATTTCTTCTTACCAAAGTTTTTCAGTAAATTATTTGTCAACACCACATCTTTCTCTTTGATGTAAGATGAAGTTTCTACTACCTTCCACGCGTTTTCATCTACTTGAATACTTGTGGAGTCCAATGCGAGTAGTAAAAGAACAAGAATGAATATCCCGAGTAGTCCCCGAAGTAGGTACTTAATGACTTTTTTTACAATTTTATTGTGCATTGTTGTTCATATACTAAAATAAGCTGGTTAGGTTAACTCAAAAGCATCTGCATCAAGGTAAAACTGAAGCTTTTCGCGGTACGTTTGAAGTTCCGAATAGTTGAGTGCTACCGTGTGGATGACTTCTTCATCTTCCTGATAAAACAAGGTATTGCCTTGTGGATCAATGGCACTCGAACAACCATTGTAAGGATAACCATTGCCATCTTCGCCCACACGATTTACCCCAATGCAATACGATAAATTCTCTACCGCACGCGCTTTGAGTAGGATATTCCACGCATTTGCGCGCATACTTGGCCAGCTAGCGATGTAAATTAAGCAATCGTATTCCAAGTCTACATTTCTACTCCAAACAGGAAAGCGGAGATCGTAACAAATTAATGGGCAAATTTTCCAGCCTTTCCAAGTTACAATTAGCTTTTCTGTACCAGCAGTATAGGCGTGATGCTCATTGGCTAAACGAAATAGGTGTTTTTTATCGTAAGTAAAATGCGTTCCGTCAGGTTGCATCCAAATCAGCCGATTGTAAAACTTTCCACCATCATTAATCACTAAACTCCCCATGACTACCGCATCTGTCTGAGCAGCCTGTTGTTTCATCCATTTAAAAGTAGTCAAGTTCATGGGCTCAGCTACTGCTGGTGCATTCATGGTGAAACCTGTGTTAAACATTTCAGGAAGAATGATGATATCGGTTTTCCCATCAATTTGCCAGATCTTTTCTTCAAACATTGCCAAATTAGCATCAACAGCCTGCCAATGTAAACTAGATTGAATGAGGGTGACACGAAGGTTTTCTTTAACTTGACTCACAGTAAGTAGTTGCTAATATGGAACAAAAATGCCTATGCTTCATGAAATCAGGCATAGGCAAGGAATTACGTTTCTTTTATCTTCTTTTTTGAAGTGGGAATTTCATCTTGTAAGTTTGTTTGATCTTGCCTTTACTGATATTGACTAATTTGTTTTTCAGCAGGCGTTTTCTAAATGCGGAAAGGTAATCCGTAAATAGAATTCCCTCAATGTGATCATACTCATGTTGAATGACACGTGCGGCCATACCATCGAATGTATCGACATGTTTTTCCCAGTTTTCATCGTAATACTGGATTTTGATCGTAGGTTTTCGATCTACCTCACCACGGATATCAGGAATGCTCAAGCATCCTTCTTCAATACCCCATGTTTCTCCTTCTTCTTCCAATAACTCAGCATTTACAAATACTTTTTTGAAACCTTGTAAGTTTTCCTCATCCATCGGTTCTGCATCAACAACAAATATGCGGTAACTCAATCCAATCTGCGGGCCTGCTAAGCCTACACCTTGGGCATTGTACATGGTTTCAAACATGTCTTCACTGAGCTTCTTGATATCTACCGAACCATCGTTAGGGATATCACTAGCCACTTTTCTGAGAACGGGATCACCGTATGCAATAATAGGATAAATCATGAATATAGTTGTTGACTGCGTTCGCCTAAATAAAAATCCATTTCCACATCTTATTCACATAGATAAAATGTGTTCGCAAAGTTACAATAATTTTAATAGCTTGACTAAGAGCTTATTCAAATTCTGATTGTTGAACTTGAAAAGTTTATCGGGCTGATCTGATAAATTAGAAACCTTTTTCCTTACTTTCTAAATAGGATTGTAAGATGATTGTCGCGCTCACTTTGTCGAGGTTTCCCGTTTTTTGCCTTCGATCTTTCTTTTTAGAACCCGCCTGTATCATGCTATTCAAGGCCATTTTAGAGGTAAAACGTTCATCCACCAAGTGTACAGGAATGTGGGGGAATTCCTTCAAAAGCTTACGGTGAAAGCCTTTTACATGCGGAATCATCTCGGTATCGGAATTATCAAGGTTTTTAGGCCAACCGAGTACAAAACATTCTACCGCTTCATGTTCGAGGTATTTTTTTATAAAATCCATCAATTCTAATGGATGGATGGTGTCAAGCGGCGATGCAATCAATTGTAATGGATCAGTTACTGCCAATCCTACTCGCTTGGTACCATAATCAATTGCGAAAACTCTTGCCATGTGATTAATGTTTAGAAACCTCTACCGCTTCTTGCTCGTCTCCTTTTTCGGTAATGGTAAGCAATGACTTGAATAATAAAGCAATACCTTGAAGTGCCAGCAACGCAAACCCTACAATAATCATCCCTTTTAATACAAAGCGATACGGTAAACCTCCTGGATCAGGTGATTTTTCATTCATTAAATAGGAGTTTTTGACATAAGTTAGGCTCGTTTCGATAACAATAAAACAGAATGGAAGTAAAAACAGCAATACCCCAATTAAGTTTACCCAAGCCTTCCCTTTTGGCGAAAATTTACTGTAAAATAGGTCAACACGAACATGCCTGTCGTGCCGTAAGGTGTAAGCAATTCCCAATAGAAAAACTAAGGCAAATATGTGCCATTGCATTTCGAATACCGCAGTATTTGAATAATGAATGTCGAGTTTAGGTGCAATGAACTTAGCGATTACATCAAAACAAATGAGGAAAACCATTCCCGTAGTGAGCCATCCTGCCAATTTGCCGATGCCATCATTCAGTTGATTAACCATATGGATGTATTGCTTGAGAAAACGATGCATGATGGAAAATTAGGTATAAAGCAAAGATAGTGCTTTTTCTAAATACCATGCCATAAGTATACAGCGCAGGTTTTGTAGCACTGCGCTGTAGCTGGTTTGGAAGCTCACATCTTTTGGTTATAATCGCTTACTAAATCAATAAATGCATCCAGGTGATCTGTGAGTTGGATCTCTCCAAATTTAACAATGGCAGAAAATACGGTTTTTAATGATCCGTAATGATCAGCTTCAAACTTATTGATTACAGTAGTATTATCGGAAATCAATTCTTTTACATTAATGCTAATGACACTTTTGGGGAATTGATCTCCTTTAAGCA
>JBMYQA010000143.1:0-14421 GCA_049600855.1 Flammeovirgaceae bacterium
ATCTTTCATAGTTCCACTACGGCAATCATTCAAGATGACAAAGTGAGAATTGCTGTATGTATACACTAAAAATCTTCATATAAGAGGTATTTCTTGCGCATTTTTAAGTATTGCTGAAGCGCTGGTTGCCAACTCTGACGAATAACATCTTGTGATATTCCCTGTTCAATTTGCTGCTGTAATGCTTTTGTACCCGCCAATTTGGTAAAAAAGGCATTAAAAAATTGATCTTGCCTTGGATTTACAGCATAGAAATGAATGAGTTCATCTAAAAAGAAGTTGAACTTGTATTGAAATTGTGTACTTCTTAAATCTTTTCCATAGCACGTAATATTTTGGTGCTTTGGGTACTTTGCCCCTGGCTTTCGAACAGGGGTAAACGAAAAGGTCGTATCGGGATAATCAGGGTGACCGAGGATTTGGAACTGCATATCTGTTCCTCTGCCTACACTCACTGTGGTTCCTTCAAATAAGCACAAAGAAGGATAAAGTGCAATACTCCAATCGTTTGGCAAATTTGGAGAGGGCTTAATGGGTAATGAATACCGAGAAAGATGTGTGTAGTGCTCACAAGAAATGACTTGCAGTTCACAAGTCCTTCCACCTTTCAACCATCCTTCACCATTAATCATCTTCGCTAACTCCCCAACGGTAAGTCCGTGAACTATGGGTATCGGATGCAGGCCCACAAAAGATTGATGCGCCAGCTCTAGTACAGGTCCATCCACATAATGCCCATTGGGGTTAGGACGATCCAATACCATAAATTGCTTCTGCTGTTCGGCACAAGCTTCCATTACATAATGCATGGTACTGATATAAGTATAAAACCGAGCGCCAACATCTTGAATATCAAACACCACTACATCAATATCCGTGAGTTGTGCTGCACTGGGCTTCTTATTTTTACCGTAAAGCGATAAAATAGGCAAGCCTGTTTTTTTGTCTTTCCCATCTACCACCGATTCCCCTGCATCCGCATCACCGCGAAAACCATGCTCAGGTGCAAAAATTTGCTTTACTTGAATGCCTAATGCCAAGAGTGTATCCACTAAATGCACATTTGAATCAATTACCGAAGTTTGATTGACTAATAAGGCCACTTTTTTATCCTTTAAAGTGGGCAAATATTGATCTAGTCGAGCAGCACCTACCTTAATTTTAGGAACATCTGCTACAAATTTATATGCTTCCTCTTGCCCTGAGCAGGCAAAAAGTGTGATGATCATCAATAGAAAAAGAAAAGAATAACGCATCATAATTCATTACTTAGACTCCACCTCTGTTGTCGGACTACAATATCGCACTTTTTCAGTTACGGAACAGCTATTTCGCCAAAACTCGTTCCATTCCTGTAATCAATTGATCAACTTCTACTTTCGAATTGTACGCGTGTAGGCAAATTCGAATGCGCTCTTTCCCTACTGCTACTGTTGGGCTACGTACGGCTTTAGCCCAAATGCCTTCTTGCTGTAATGCATCAGCCACTTTGGTTACAGCCTCATTGCCCGAAATCAACACACATTGAATCGCACTCTCACTCGGAATGAGTTGAATGGCAGGAACTTGTTCACATGTTTGGGTAAAATACTGAATTAACTCATGCAAGTGCTCCCGTTCTTGTGTTGCCTGACTCATCACCACATAAGCACTTTCTATGGTTGCCAAGGCATGCATTGGCAATGCGGTGGTATAAATAAATGAACGACTAAAGTTAATGAGGTAATCCCGTAAAGCGGCCGAACCTACAATAATAGCACCGTGACAGCCTGGTCCTTTTCCAAAAGTGTAAACTCGAGCAAAACAGTTTGATTGCAATCCCAGTTCCATCACCTTCCCTCCGCCTCGTTCGCCAAATACGCCAATGCCATGCGCTTCATCTACAATGAGGAGAGCGCCATATTGTTCGCATAAAGCGGTAATTTCCTTCAAAGGAGCAGCATCTCCATCCATGGAATAAATGGATTCCACCACTACAAACTTATTTCCTTGTGCTTGTTGTAGCTTTTTCTCCAAATCAACCACATCGTTGTGCTTAAAGCGATACCGTTTGGCATAACTCAAACGCATGCCATCAATCATGCTTGCATGCACCAATTCATCAGAGATGTACGTGTCATTCTTTCCTGCCATGCAAGCTAACAAACCAACATTGGCCGTGTAACCTGAATTAAAAATCAATCCTGCTTCCGCTTGATGGAATTTGGCTAATTTTTGTTCTAAAGCTTCAGCAAACTGCGTATTTCCAGCCAACAATCGTGAACCCGTAGAGCCATTTCGATAGGGACTTAAATCCTTTAAGCGCTGTTCCGTTAACGTTTGAATTTCTTGAGACTGCGCTAAGCCCAAATAATCATTAGAAGAAAAATCAACCCATTCCGCTGCCTCTACATTAAGTGTACGGAAGAGGTGAAGCTTTTTACGGTCTTCTAGTTTTTGATGGAGGAAGTTTTCGGGGTGCATGCAATTATTGCTTTTATGGATTACATAAGAACTACCTCCTCGAAAACTGATTTCTCAGCTTCATAATCAATTCCATATCTTGCTCATTTTTAATTAATGCACCTATAAATGGCGGTAGTTCATCTTCTACATCCATTTCATAGAGCTTGTCTGCATCAATTTTGTCGGTTAGGAGCAATCGAATCCAGTCAATTAACTCACTGGTAGAGGGTTTTTTCTTGAGGCCGCGCATTTCGCGCACATCATAGAAGATTTTGAATGCATGGGCAATGAGTTTTTCAGGGAGGTTCGGGTAGTGTACATCTACAATGCTTTGCATGGTTTCCTTATCGGGAAAGTTGATGTAGTGGAAAAAGCACCTGCGCAAGAAGGCATCAGGTAATTCTTTTTCATTATTGGAAGTAATAATGACGATTGGACGGTTTTTGGCCTTGATGGTTTTGCCCAATTCGTAACAATAAAATTCCATTTTGTCTAATTCCAACAATAAATCATTGGGGAACTCGATATCTGCCTTATCAATTTCATCGATGAGCAGCACCATTTGTTCGTCGGCTTCAAAGGCTTCCCACATCTTCCCTTTTTTGATGTAGTTGGCAATGTCTTTTACGCGCTCATCGCCTAATTGAGAATCTCGTAATCTGGAAACGGCATCGTATTCATATAAGCCTTGCTGAGCTACTGTAGTCGATTTGATGTGCCACGTTATTAATTCTTTCCCTAACGCTTTCGCAACTTCAAAGGCGAGTAGGGTTTTTCCCGTTCCAGGTTCTCCTTTAATCAATAATGGTTTGGCTAGCGAAATGGATGCATTTACTGCTAATCTTAATGCCTGTGTAGCTACATAATTCTCAGTTCCTTCAAATTTCATGATTTAGCGCGTATTTAGATGTTGATCTACCAACAAGTATACACAACATTTCATAAAAGGCTGCATGAACACCAGCTTTATGGAACCGTTGTTTAAATTAATCCATCCACAAGCTCAAGGCTATTGTGCCGATAACCAAGTTTTGAGTTGATGGTAAACCTCAGGATGATGGAGTAAATCTAAATGTCCACACTCATAAATAATTACAGCATTCCCTTCATTAAACGTCAATTGAAAAGTTGGATTCGCATGCTTCCCTAAAGCACTTTCTACGGGCACTAAACCATCTCCCATCAGGTGGTTTTTCAATTTTTTATCTTTTTCTCCAAGTAAGGCAGCAATTGCATAGCAGTTTACTGCTGAGGGCAAAGGAACGGGTGTGCGGTAATCCGATTGACTTTCAAAACGATCTCTCCCCTCCCAATCTTCATCCAGCAAATTGCCATTTCTGAGATCGGTAATGCCTTCACTTCTGATTTTCCCCAATTTGGCAAAAGGCTTTGCAAACGCAATCACTTCAAGTAGCTGATCTACATAGTTCCCCAACTTTTCCAACGGAGAACCGTGATGTGGCGTACCTAGAAAAACGAGGCTTTTTACGTGGCTTGTCCATTTTTTTTCAGCAGTTTCCCCATAATGATATGCACTTCTAGCCACTAAACCACCCATACTATGAGTCAGTAGATGCAATTCTTCTACCGCTACAGGCCAATTATTCAGCAATTGCTCAATCATATCACTGAGCTGCTGACCATTCTTGGAAATATGTAACCCTGAGTTATAGTATAAATAAACTGGTGTCAGGTCTAATTCCTCAGCAAGTTTTTCCCCGTGATTATGATTTTCCTGCTCCCACTGCAAATCGCTCATACATAAACCATGTATCAGTAACAGGATTTTGCCATTCGTTTTTTGATAGCTTTCCTCAATTTGTTTTTGATCAAATGTTAAGGTTTTTCCCTGATACCTGAATTGCATGGATATGGCTAAAGCATTTTCACTATCCACTAAGTAATTGCCTACAGCTCCATTGAGCGCAGAAATCGCGGCAGTTTTTTCTACTGACACGCTAGATGGTTCTTTGGATGAGGCGACTTCATTGATCGTTTTACTCACACTGCTTCCGATGATTTTGGTAAGTGATCGGATTCCATTATACGAAACGCTAGAAAAACCGCCAATAATCTTTTTTACAGGAGGGACAGGTTTCAATATGCGATTTTGCATATCCTCCGTGATATCGGTAATCCCTAAAGTTACATCTGTGATTATTTTAACAATTTCCTGCAAGTCTTTGGAATCAATCTTATTCTTCTTCGCCATGATGAATAGGGTTATAACAAGTGGTTATGGGTAAATTTAACGAATGTATTCGGCATTGAAGAAGAATAGCTAAAATCAATTCATTGTCAAATGCATTACTGCTAGGAAACTGAAAAAGAAGAAATTCATATATTGGAAATCAAACAATCTTAGAGCTTGAAATTAACATTTGAGCTTGTCACTTCACTAAGAACTTGTTTACAAATACAAACAAGCCTTGCGCATCTTTGCTGCGAATCCTTAAATTTGAAACACCTGATCATCAAATCTACAGCAGAATCATCAATCAACACTATGGAAAAACGAGAGAAATTTATTGAGGAAATCAACCAAGGTTATACATTTAAAGGCGACTTCTTTGTAATGGGTGGAGCGATGCTAGATGGCGAAACCATTCCCGATACGTTGATAAAAGTGCCTTTAAAAACCCTTAATCGTCATGGCCTGATTGCAGGTGCTACGGGTACAGGAAAAACGAAAACCTTGCAATCTATCGCTGAGCGGCTTTCCGAAAATGGCGTTCCCGTATTATTGATGGACATTAAAGGCGATTTGAGCGGAATTGCTGCTGAAGGCAAGCATCATCCTAAGATTGATGAGCGCCATGAAAAGATCGGAATACCCTATTCGCCCATGGCGTATCCTGTGGAATTGTTGAGCTTATCTAACGAAAAGGGGGCAAAATTAAGAGCTACGGTTTCGGAGTTTGGCCCTGTGTTGCTGTCTAAAATTTTAAGCTTAAACGATACGCAAAGTGGTGTAATCTCTTTGGTATTTAAGTATTGCGATGATACGGGTTTACCGCTATTGGATTTGAAAGATTTGAGAAAGGTATTGCAGTATGTAACTGCGGAAGGCAAAGCTGAAGTACAAAAAGAGTATGGTTCCATCTCTTCGGCTTCGGTAGGAGCCATTTTGCGGAAAATCATTGAATTAGAACAGCAAGGAGCAGATCAGTTTTTTGGAGAACGCTCTTTTGATGTAGAAGATTTGATGCGAACGAATGAAGAAGGTATGGGGTATACGTCCATTATCCGACTCACAGATATGCAGAGCAAGCCGAAGTTATTTTCTACTTTTATGCTTTGCCTACTCGCTGAATTATATGAAACACTGCCAGAACAAGGTGATGCCGATAAACCCAAACTAGTCGTATTTATTGATGAAGCCCACTTAGTGTTCGATAAGGCATCGGATGCTTTATTAGAACAGTTGGAACAAATCATCAAACTCATCCGATCAAAAGGGGTTGGCTTATTCTTTTGTACTCAAAATCCCGCAGATATTCCTGCTGATATTTTGGGGCAACTGGGAATGAAAGTACAACATGCTTTGCGAGCTTTTACTGCACGTGATCGCAAAGCCATCAAATTAGCCGCAGAAAACTACCCCATCACCGAATATTATGATACGGCCACCTTATTAACCTCCATGGGAATCGGCGAAGCTGCCATATCTGTACTGAATGAAAAGGGAATTCCCACGCCATTGGCTGCCACATTGCTAACAGCTCCGCGTTCTCGCATGGATATTTTGAGTGATGCCGAAATGGAGACCTTAGTTAACTATTCTGATATTTTAAAAAAATATAACGAGGACATTGATCGGGAAAGTGCCTACGAGATTTTGAATGAAAAGCTCAATGAATTGGCAGCAGAGGAGGAAAAAGCAAAACAAGCACAACAAGAGGCTAAAGCTAGCCGAAGTTCCAGAGGCCGAGCAGCCAAAGAAGAAAGCTTTTTAGAGTCCATGTTGAAAAGCCCATTAGCCAAACAAGTCGGGCGTACCGTAGCCAGAGAGGTTACACGTGGTTTGTTAGGGGCGTTGGGTATTAAATCATCCAGAAGACGAAGAACAAAGAGTAGTTCATGGTTTTAGTGTCGCATAAAATGGCATAAGGGCGAATGTTCATTCGCCCATACAATCACCGCAGGAGCGAATTACTATTCGCCCTTATACCCATCCCATCCAAATACAAACCAAAAAAAGTTTTTCACCCCGACACCCATCCATATCCAAGTCCGTTTGGTATGTTTGCATTATGGGATTATTAGATCAGCAATTTACATCAGGTGGCGTAGTAGTGACCAAGTTAGACGACCTCATCAATTGGGCACGTTTATCTTCCTTATGGCCGATGGGTTTTGGATTAGCCTGTTGTGCCATTGAGATGATGGCTACCTATGCTTCTGGCTATGATTTAGATCGCTTCGGCGTAATTCCGAGAGCGTCTCCCCGACAATCGGATGTGATGATTGTGGCGGGTACAGTCACCTTCAAAATGGCTGATCGCGTAAGGCGGCTTTATGAACAAATGGCTGAGCCTCGTTACGTCATTTCGATGGGAAGTTGTTCCAATTGTGGCGGTCCTTATTGGGAACATGGCTATCATGTGGTGAAAGGCGTTGACCGCATTATTCCAGTAGATGTGTATGTACCAGGTTGCCCACCACGCCCAGAGGCATTGATTGGTGGCTTTTTGAAATTGCAAGAAAAGATTAAGCAAGAAACACTCATGGCACCTACAGCCATTGAAGCCTTGATGCAGGCTAAAGCCTGACATCCTCTTCAATCATGCTAAATACCACCATCGTCCTATAATTGCTAAGCTAAAACATGCTCCGTTCTGTTTTCTAGCTGAGGCATTTACTCATTTGTCCCCCAAATATCCCCCCGCATGTCCCTCTTTTGTCCTCCTTTTTTTGTAAATTCCTCTTAATTTTACCCGTATATTCGTATAAACATTCATTCACAAAAGTGCTTTAAATCTATCAAATAAGCATATTTATAAAGCATCTTTGATGAATACAATTAGCGCTATTCGCTCTACAACCTATTAACATGACAAAAGTTCTGAATAAAAATTTAGGAGATTTAGGAGAAGATGTGATGGGCTTCTTAAATGAAGTTCAACTCGATTACCCACAGGCAATTTCTCTCGCTTCAGGAAGACCCGATGAGCGTTTTTTCCAACTCGAAGCTAGCATTCAGGCTTACGATACTTTTGTACAGTATCGAAGTATCAATACCAATAAATCTAAACAGGAAACGATTGGTTTATTAGGGCAGTATGGGCGTACCAAAGGCATCATTAACGACATTATTGTCAAATTCCTGAAAGAAGATGAAAATATTCATGTAAATCCATCTTCCGTATTGCTAACCGTAGGCGCACAAGAAGCCATGGCACTTGTAGTTACAGCCATGTGTAATGCAACTGATGTGCTACTCGTAGAAAATCCCAGTTACATTGGCATTAGTTCATTTGCCAAAATTGCAGGATATCAAGTAGCTCCTGTAGCTGTAGATCAAGATGGAATTGATACCACCCAATTAGTGGATCAAATTGAAGCTTTAACGCAGGAAGGTAAACGTGCCAAATTGGTTTATGTCATTCCTGATTTTCAAAACCCGACAGGTAGTTACATGCCGCTAAACAAGCGAGAAGAATTACTCCAATTGGCCGCTAAACACGATTTCTACATTATAGAAGACAATGCCTACGGGCACTTCATTTATGAAGGAGATCGAATTCCCTCTTTAAAAAGCTTGGATAAAAATAACCGAGTAATTTTTATTGGCTCTTTCTCTAAATTATTGTTTCCTGGTTTGCGCATCGCTACGCTTGTGGCCGATCAAGTGATTCAAGAAGGGGAAAAGGAAATCCGATTGAGTGATGCCTTTGCTAAAGTTAAAAACTATTTATCCGTCAACTCTGCTTCCATTTGCCAAGCTATTGTTGGCGGTGTATTAATACAACATAATTATACCCTTAGCAGGTTTACCCAACCTAAACTCAAAGCACTCAAAGAAAAAAGGGATGCCATTGTAAATGCACTAAGCGCCCATTTTGATATTGAAAATCATGCTTGGGCAGATCAGGTTTCATGGCAAAAACCCCAAGGAGGCTTTTTCATTACCGTAAAATTACCCTTTGAAATGGGTAAGAAAGAATTACTCGACTGTGTACAACAACACGGCGTTATCTGTTGTCCGATGACCTTTTTTGATTTAGAAGGTAAACCAAGCAACCAAGTTCGTTTCGCGTTTTCAAATTTAACAATTGACCAAATTCATGAAGCGATTCAGCGATTCGCTGCTTATGTCACAAATCAAATGGCTGTAGTAACTACATGATTGCATCGAAAAGACTGTTTGAACTTTTTCTACGTATTGATCGACAAGTTTTAGGAATAAACCACATCCAACTAAAACTTGAGGAAACATCCTCAACTAGCTTTGAACTTGTTTAACATTAGTTTTTTCGAGTGAAAAAGAGTTAAGAAGCACTCAATTGAGGCACTTTTTTGCAGCAATAGCAGCGCTCTTTCAAGAAAAAGTAAAGTTCTACTTCAAGCTTTTGAATTCAATGAATACTGAAGCCGATCATGTGGTCTGCTGCTCATTTGTGCTTTGTAATGACCATTTTTCGGGCAATAGCATGGCAAGTTACGGTATATAGCCAAATAATTGTAGAAGTGATTAAGACCACGCTAAAAAAGTTATTATAAATTCCTGACTCTTCGGTAAAAATACCTTTTAAGGGTTGGATATCTTGAACGGCCATAAAACAGCCAATGGCTACTATAATTAAGCTAAAGATACAGGTTAAAAATTCAGGAGAGTTCAAAATCCCTGCGCTCGGCCCTGTTCGCTTGCTGGTATAAAGTAAGTAGTGGGCAATCAACGCAACAAGACTTATAATGAGCAAATCTCGTGAATAACTTAAATAGTGCAACACATCTTTCCATTCCATATCTGCTATGGCAAAGCGTGTTGGAATATAAGTCAAATCCAAGAAAATTAGAATGACTAAAACTACCTTCATAAATAGCCGGAAAGCAAATGCTTGATGTTCCCGTTGATATTTCCAAGTATCTAAGAGCGTGCTTTTGCTTTTTAACACTTGCCGCCACCAAATGCTCAGCTTGATGAATTTTCGGAGGAGGTAAATACTTCCAATTAAGCCAATCGAACCCAATACGGAAGTCTTCCAGTCTTCTGATTCCCAACCCCATAAAACAAAAAAGGAAGTAATGATGATGCCAATCAGTTGGAGCAAGCCATAGGTAAAAAACAACACCTTCCCATAAGCACCTTTTCGATAATCAAAATGCTTTTGATCAGGAGCTTTCTCTACTTCTTCTTTGGGCTTCTTATCAACGACCAACTGCACAATCCGCTTAAACAGTTCAATGTCATCCCAATATTTTACATGGGCTACACCTGGCGTACCGTAGCGATTAAAAACAATATCTTCTTGTTTATCAAATAGTCGATTGTACACTTTCTTCGCAGAGAATTTATCTAATTTGTGCCCCACAGGATCTTGTTCATCACAATAATTATAGTGTTTAATCAAGCCACATCCCTCTCTTTTGAAAAATATTTGATCTATGGTATCGTAACGCTTGGCAAACTCATCTTCTTCTTTACCTAAATAGATGTAATTTTGCCACCATATGGTCAGAAATTTATCAATTGGAGAGCCTAAGGTCACTAAAGAGTCTATATTGCCAATCCAATTTTCCCCCAAGTATTCATTTCGCTGTTGCAATAACCAAGCATATGAATCTTCCTCCAAATTGGCCTCATTTGAGCGTTCGTACTGATGGGCATAGCCAGGAAAAGGAAGATTGGAATACTTTCCAGGAAACTCATATACTTCTTTGTGCAGATGCCCATAAAGCAATGCATCCATCGCTAGTACGGTACCTAAGCTATGGCTCAATATGATGTACCGGGGCTTGATATGCACATCTTCATAGGCATTCAAATAACGGAAATGTTCATTACTATCTGGACAATGTTGCTTGATGTGCTCCCGTTCAATTTTTTCCATCAAATTGTGGAACCGCCGCACGGCTTTTCCCCTAATTTGTTGATACTCACCGTACAACTGAACATCTCCCAGAAATTTATTAAAAATAAGATCATCAATAAATGGGAACTTAAATGAAAGGAGGTTATCGAGAAAAATAAGGGTTTCTTCGAGTTGATATAAGATGGGTAACACCCACGCTTCCTCTTTACTCCCCCGAAAATTACCTGCCCGATCTTGTGTTTTCACTTCCAAGCGCCCTAACAAGCTTTTCGCCCAAACACCCGTTTTTTGGCCTACAAACTTAAACTCGCGCTCCATAATATCTGCCCAATGCATATCCACAAAACGAATGTTTTCACCCATAAAACTGGGTTCGCCCAAAAAAGGGGGCAAATTCTTATAGGGAGATTGAGGGATGTTATCGAATTCTGCCCAAGGAAAACAGCCTGAAAAGGATGTTTTCCCATTTATCATTCTTGGTTTTCCTGTTTGTGAGGTGATCATGCCAAGAGTAACCACCTCACGCTTTTGAGGCTTTGACGCATTTTGTCGAACTTCTGCAAAACGATTAATGACAGGTAATACCGTTTCATTGGCTCGTTGGTCACCAATTCCATGTAATACAATTACGTAGTTGATGTATTTGGTCTTCGTATTAGGGCTTTCTTGCATGAATTAAAAATTTGATTATCAGTTGAGTAGGGCGATTTTTTTACTTGTATGAAACTACAAAGAAGTTCTGACATGCACACTTTTTTAGCTGAAAATATTCCTCTTGGAAGGGTTTTCTGCACCTTCTTTTCGCGAAAGAGTGATTATATTTAACCAGAACTCACTATTTTCAGGTTTTTATGGCTATTATCAGCAGAAAGAAAATTGCTTATTCAGTTAGTGAAGCGCTATTATCATTTTTGAAACGGCAGAATCGTTATTCGTTTATTCCGATCCATTATGCTGATTTACAGCGCTATGATAATGCCATATCCTTGTATGATTTGCAAGGGGAAGATACCTTGTGGAAAACGGTGTTTTATCCACAAGAGGATATGAAACAAATTCACCATTCCCTCAAGCAAATTTATGCAATTTTGAAAGCTGATGGAGACATGACGGTGATGGAGCATTTATATGTGGATCGGGTGGATTTGTGTATTTATGGCAATACACAGCCGTTTCGAGTACGAATTGTTAATCAAATTAATGACAACTTTGACTATTTCTATATCAAAAACGCGGATGCTTCGCGGGTATATGGGATTGAGTTAGAACACATGCTCTCGCCCAATCGCTTTAGTTATTTAGTTTATGAACAAACATTAATTGAAGAACATATTGCAGGGATTCCAGGCGATCAATTCATGAAATTCCACATGGATGATTATAACTTCAATAAGATTCGTTTAGCAAAAGAATTTGTAAAGTTTAATGAGCGTTGTTTTGTTCGCTTATTAGGCGATATGCATTCCAGTAATTTTGTGGTAGATATTACCCCCGACTTTGAAGAGGTCCACTACCGCATTCGTGCCATTGACTTTGATCAACAGTCTTTTGAAGGAAGACGAGCCATTTACATGCCGCAGTATTTCAAACAAAACAATCCAATTATTCAGGTAGGCTTAGAGTCAATGACTCCAGAAACGGTGCGACAATATCAAAAAGAGGAACGCACGTTAATTTCTAAAAGAGTTCGGGCTTCTCGCAATGTACTGCGCGATTTACTTTCCGTGATGAAATCCGATATTATTTCTATCCCTGAAAATGAAGAAAGTTTGAAAAAAGAATTAGCTCGTTTCTATAAATACAATGGTTTTTTACGCTGTAAAAATATGGGGGATATCCTAGAGACGAGCTTAAGTCGATTGTTTAGTTCGAGTTGAATACAGCTTTACAGTTCAAAAGACTCGCCAATCTCAGGTGTTTCTATATGCTCGAAACCAATTTGCATTAAATCTTCTTTGAAGTCATCCATGGCTTGGGGTTCTCCATGAACCAAAAAGACTTTTTGTGTAGCTGCTGGCAATTGGCAATTGACAAAACGCAACAAATCATTTCGATCTCCATGCCCGCTGAACGCATCCGTGTGCAATATTCTAGCAGAAACGGTCACTTCTTCTTTTCCAATTTTCAAGCTCTTCTTGCCATCTAACAATTCCCGGCCAAGTGTCCCTTCTGCACAATAACCTACAATAAAAACGGTACAATATGGATTTGAGATATTGCTCTTGATGTGATGTTGAATACGCCCTCCTGACATCATTCCAGAAGAAGAAATAATGACACAAGGCTCTGCGTGATTGGCCAATGCTTTGCTAGCTTTTCCATCCTCAATAAAAATCAAATTCTCAAAATCGAACAGCTCACCATGTTCCGTTTTAAATGCCCTTGCTTCTCCATTTAAGTGCTGGAGGTTTCGTTCGTAAACCTGATTACTACTGTGAGCCATCGGGCTATCCGAGTACACTTTAATGGGCGGTAACCCTTTGGATTTACTAATTTTATTTAAGGTATATAAAATGGCCTGCGTACGTCCAATACTAAATGCAGGGATAATTAAACGACCAGGAATGTCGATGCAGGTTTCCATAATCACTTTTTCCAACTCTTCCTCCGTATCTTCCGTAGATTGATGCTCCCGATTTCCATAAGTAGTTTCGCAAACGAGGTAGTCTACTTGAGTATTCGTCATGGGGTCAGGTAGTAAGGGATAATCATTTCTGCCCACATCTCCTGAAAATAAAATGGTTTTCTCTCTGTCATTTTCTTGTACCCGAATGAGAATATTTGCTGCACCTAATAAATGACCTGTTGGAATAAAAGTAACAGATGCCGTTTTTGTTAATTTAAATTCTTTATTAAAACCGATAGGAACAAAAAAATCTAAGGCGTTTTTCACATCCTTTTCCACATATAGTTCGCCAGGCTCAAAATGAGGTTTAATGTTAATGCCTTTGGCTTTTCTTTTGTGGTATTTATGCAATTTTTTACGATTAATTTTCGCAGAATCCATCAAAAGAATTTCGGCTAACTGCATGGTGGGATTGGTACACAACACTTGTCCTTCATAACCATCTCGATACAAATTGGGAATATTACCAGAATGGTCTAAATGTGCATGGGTAAGTAGGGTCACGTTCACCATAGAAGCATCAAACGGAAATAACGCTCCGCGATACAGCGGCTCAGGTTTACTTTCTGGATTATTGTCCATAAACATCCCACAATCAATTAAAATGCGGTAGTCGTCATCAAGCTCAAGTAAAAATGTGCTGCCTGTCACTTGACGTGCAGCTCCCCAGAAAGTCAATTTCATAAGAACGTATTTTGGTTTGTTTGTGTCTCTACACTAAGCAGGTGAGTAAAAATGCCATATTCATTGTGCTTACCTGCTTAAGAATCGGAATTTACAAAATTAAAGTGAATCGACTATAAAAAAATACCTCCCTAACAAAGAGAGGCATATGATCACGGATGTTTTATAAATCAACACGTATTACCTAGTACAGGTTCAGTAGCCAATTACTTTTAGAGTTCTTCAAGTATTGCCTGAGCGTCTCTAGCATAGATGCTTTTCCCCTTCGCGGTTTTTTCAAGCCATATTCTAGCTTCTGATTTATTTTTCATTTTGAGGTAGGTTAAGCCTAAATACCAAATGGCATCTTGTTTAAATGTAGTATCTTCTACATTCACCACGGCCTTAAAAGAAGTTTCAGCTTTATCGTACTGCTGTACATTCATGTACGCATTACCTAAATAAAGCTGAATCATTTCTTTGGTAAATATTTTTTTTCCTTCCGGATTGGGTTCAATCGGTTTTTCTAGTGCTTTAGAAAATAAGGAGATTGCTTGTTGATAATTCCCTTCATTGTAAGCTTCTTCGGCAGCTTTTACGTCAGAGTGATCACCTCTTGTTACATTAATACCATATTTATATACCCGATAA
>JBMYQA010000144.1:0-14416 GCA_049600855.1 Flammeovirgaceae bacterium
GTTTAAGAGTACCCAAATTAAACAAGCAACCATTTACGATTTGGGCGGTAATGTGTCGGAATATTATGGTAATGAAGGCAAAACTTATGGCTATTCTGCCATGGATTATTACGATGCCTTAGGAGAGAAAAAGCAAAAAGACCATTCCTATAAAGGTTTTAGAGTAATCAAAGAATAAGTAAAGTAAATGCTTCAAAAACGCCCATTGTCTTCCACAACTGGGCGTTTTTTTTTGCTGATGTATGTTTACTTTTTACCTTTAGAACGCGGTTTAACAGTCTCTGTATCTGGTACATTTGGATGGGTGTAACTTCGATACAGGATGTAAAATCCTAAAAGGACAAGGGGAATACTCAAGTACTGCCCAATAAACAAACTCATATCTGTTTCTGCTGTTACTTGTTCTTTTTTGATGAACTCATACAAAAATCGTAAGCCCCAGAGCCCTACTAAAAAGATACCAAATAATCGTCCTCGCGGTGTTTTTTCTTTCCACTTATTGTACAATCCATACAAGATAAAGAATAGAATCAAACAAGAGATGGATTCATACAACTGTGCTGGATGCCTGGCCTGATCTTCTCCTAATCGTTCAAATACAAAGCCCCAAGGCACATCTGTATACACACCTACGATTTCCGAATTCATTAAATTTCCCAATCGAATAAATGCCCCACCCAAACAAGCTACAATGACCATGCGATCGGCCAACCACAAAAAAGGCTGATCTGGCCTACTTCTACAATAATACCACAGCGATAAAATAATTCCGAAAGCAGCTCCATGACTGGCTAATCCTCCTTTCCAAATTTGTAAAATCTCTAGTGGGTTTGATAAATAATAGTCTGGATCATAAAACAGACAATGTCCTAAACGTGCTCCAATAATGGTAGAAAGTACCATATAGAGCGTTAATGCTTCAATGTCTTTTTCTGGTTTTCCTTCTGCCCGAAATATTTTCACAAAAATGGCTTGCCCCACTAAAAAACCTGTTGCGAACAATAAACCATACCAACGTACTTCCAAAGGACCAATGGTTAGTCCAAATAATTCGAAGGCATCAATCTTAAAAATTTCTGGAGCAGGCCCCCAATTAATTGCTGAGAGTATCATTTAGTCCTGTTTTAGTATTGAAGATTTGCCCAAAATTGATTTGCTAATTCCAATATTCCAATGATTGGGCGGTAGAAATATTAAATCGCGTATCCTTACAGTTCTCCTTTTTTATACTTTGGAGAGATTCGAAACGAAAACTTTAAAGGCTTCTCCATCACTGTAACCTTTGTGTAGGTCAATTCTAGCTCGGTTTCGTAAGCCACTCCATCTTTAGCATAAGATAAATTGCTTTTATTGTGATGAGAAATGAGTTGTTTACCCACTTCTTTAAAATCATCGTAAGCAATGGTCAATTTATTATTTTGCTGATCGAGCACTTCCACTCTAGCCAGCTTGTTATTTTCTCTACTTACCTGATTTTCGACAGCAATGCCTTCAATGAGTTCCTTAATAATGAACAAAGAATCCATTTTTTGGGGTTTGGGTAATGCGGTAGATTGTAGGTAAAGATTGCCCGTAATGACAGATTGAAGCATATCGAAATCAAAATCGAAATTAAAGCGTTCCTTCAATTGAGGGTAATTAAAGGTGTAATATTGTTTATTCAGCCGATCCAACATCATGAGCGTATCTTTGGTTACCACAATGCGTAAGCCTTCCACAGAGGTTTTGGAAAGTGTCATCCAAATGATGCTGTCTTTCTTCATCTGAATGTATCCTGACACTTTTTGATCTTTCCCACCATCATTGAATCGAACCTTTGATTTGATTCTCATGTAATCAAAATCAAAATCTTTTATCTTAAGTTTCTTCTCTAAACGTTTTGTGGTTAATACGCGATCAGATTTACATCCTAATAAACCTGAAAAAAGGCCAATAACAGCCATAAAAAATAAAAGTTGCCGTATATTCATCTACCTATAAATTTCTGATAACTTGCGAAGCTAGTAAGACTAAAATTACTTTAAAAAAAATGCAGCTATTCTCTTCAAAATTATCAGATTTTTTAACGAGCTTGCTTGAACTCAAATTTTTATGGTGAACTTGTCTAACATTAATTTATTTCGGTTTTAAAAACTTACATCAAACCGCCTTCAAAAAACATGCATGCTTACTTTCAACCGCTTCAAGCTGCTTTTTCAGAACATGCAAATCCAGCATTTGCTTTGCAGATGAAGCAATACATGAAAAACCATTTTGAGTTTTGGGGCATTAAACAAGCTCCAAGAAGGACTCTTTTTAAGGCTTTTCTTCAGGAACATGGATTACCTGCTTGGGAAATGCTTACTGAACTGATTCAAGAATTATACGTTCAGCCCGAACGTGAATATCATTATTGCGCCATCGAACTGATGATCAAATTCAAAAAAAAATGGACAGCAGATGAGCTGGAACTGATCGAATGGATGCTTGTGAATCGCTCTTGGTGGGATTCGGTGGACTACATTTCTGCTGATGTTGTAGGCCCGTTTTTTCAGCGTTTTCCCACACTGATGCACAACACTTGTCAAGCATGGGTAAAATCCGACAATTTATGGCTTCGCCGAACGGCCATCATCTTCCAACGAAAATATAAATCAAAGACAGATCAAGAATTACTTTTTCAGACTATTGAAGCTTGTGCGCATGAAAAAGAGTTTTTCATTGTGAAAGGAATTGGCTGGGCG
Source organism: Flammeovirgaceae bacterium (assembly GCA_049600855.1). GTDB lineage: Bacteria > Bacteroidota > Bacteroidia > Cytophagales > Flammeovirgaceae > JBMYQA01. The sequence continues at coordinate 2,724 of JBMYQA010000144.1, forward strand.
TTACGGGAACATGCGAAAAGATTTCCCGAGCAAGTTCTCGAGTTTGTCCATGCGGTTCCGCTTCAACCATTAAGTAAACGCGAGGCGCTTAAACATTTGAGTAAGTGAGTAATGATCATAAAAAAAGCCTAGTGTATGACTAGGCGATATCGTTATTCAGAAAAGTTCAAGCATCATTCAGGCTCGTGAGAGTTTACCCATTCTTGGGCTTCGTTAACTGAGTTAAACACGCCATAAAACTTCCCTTTCCCCACAGAATCTTTTACAATTTTATTCAATGAAAATCTTCCTGTCACATCATCTCCAACAACAAGCGCTTTGAGTACATGTTTCCCTCTTTTATCAGCTAATGCATTAAAGCTCTCATTTACGAATTTACGGCTTTCAATCGAAGTGCCTCTAAACTTTCGTGCATCAACCAATATCTTGTATAAATTCTTTTCACTTACCAATTCGATTTGCTTCAAAATGCAAGTTCGAAAATCGGCATCATCAGCATACTGCTTCCAAGTTACTAAAAGGCAGTTTGCTTGCAGTTGTATATCTGCGTAATCGGTTGAAAAAAGTGTTTCCAAATTTTGAGAATTCAAAGTTGTAATGATTTGAGAAAGTGAATCCAATTACTTTTTATCTAAACGATAAATATTTGCTCCCATTGTAAATTAACGTCAACTAATGGTAGGATGCAAACAATTCCCACCAAAAAATACGGGAATTATGCGAAATGTGCAAATGCATGAGTTATTGGTTGACTGTCTGTATCTTTTTAAAATAGGTCCAACTGGTTTCATTGGGTTTGGTAAACTCAGTTGGCGCTTTACCATAGCGCTCATCATTTTTAGCCACATATGCTTTGATGTAATCGGGCAAATCATCAAATCCATTTTCCAATTTATAGCCGCGGCAATGGTAAATTAAATAGCCTTCTTGATCTCCCATTTCCATCCAAGGCAACCAATCCCCTACTCTAGTCCAGCTAATTTCTGCATAAGCCGAAGCCTTATCTGCTTGATCAAGCGCTTGTTTATCTACAAAGAACTGAAATAACTCAGCCGATTGATAGGTATCTGATTTCGAATTTTTGGGAAATGCTGCCCGACTTAAAGGAGATGGATAAGCGAGCAAAATATCAGCATTAAAGCAAATGCGATCATTGCCCAACTGGGTATATGGAAACAAGTAGCTTCCTGTTTTAAATGACATATTCACAGGGTTATTCCATACATGAATCACGTCTACCGTATCTTTCACCAAAGGATTATACCAGCTCTCTAGTATTTCACCATTTTTAGGATCTAAATAAAATGAAGCCTCTTTGGTGAGTACTTGATAATTTTCTCCCTCCTTTTTTAATCGCCCAATATTAAATCCTTCGAAGTCAAACAAGTGTTTCCCTCTTTGCTGTGGTAAAAAACTGTATACCTTCCCTTTCCACCAATATACTGTTTCTTCATTTTCATCTAAAGAAACTCGCATCTTTAAAAATGCTTTGAGATTATCTTCATCATCATCCAGATTTAGTTTTAGAGAATTCTTCTTTTCTTCGCAAGCCATTACAGCCATGAGCAAAAAGAGAAAGCCAATCAGCTTAGGTAAAAGTCTTACTAGATTCATAAATTTAATTTCACTCCGCATCGCGCAGAAAAAGCATAACAGGCTATTCTTCTCCATCCAGAATTTCAATATCCGAGATGAGCACCTTATTGGCAATTTTTTGTCCCGTAATTGTCGCTGCTAATCCACCCATTGCCGTTTCCTTATAGCGATCTTCCATGCTCTGCCCCACTTCACCCATGGCCTGAATGCATTCATCTACAGGAATTACCGCATCTACATTTGCCAAAGCGATTTGGGCCGATGAGTTGGCAATTGCAGCCGCACTTGCATTTCGAACCACGCACGGCACTTCGACTAAACCTGCAACAGGATCACATACGAGTCCTAGCATACACTGAATGGTAATGGCAACGGCATTAAATACCTGATTGATATTTCCACCAAGACAGTGTACCATAGCGCCAGAAGCCATCGCTGCTGCACTTCCCGTTTCTGCCTGACATCCACCTACCGCTCCTGCTAATGAAGCATTTTGCTGAATAATGAGGGCAATGCCAGCAGAAACCAACATGCCTTCTGCAATTTTTTCATCGGACATGCCATGGATTTCCTGTAAAGTCACCAATACGCCAGGCATAATTCCAGAAGCGCCAGCAGTAGGAGCTGCTACAATGCGTCCCATGCATGAGTTCACTTCTTTAGCCGCTAAAGCCCTTGAAATCAGCTGCTTAAATTCGGGAGACAACACGGTAATGGGACTATTGTATGTCTTTTTAGCGCCATTGTCAATCATGCCTGATCGCGAAGCCATATCTTCAGTTAAACCTGTATGTACCGCTTCTTTCATCACTTCGTAAGCATGCAACAACCCATTTAAGATTTCTTCTTTGCTTCGTCCTTTTTGTTTGATCTCATATTCTAAAACAGGCTCATGAAGCTGCAGTTGTTTTTCTTGACAATAGATTTTCCATGCCAAGAAATTATCAAATAGTAAAGACATGTTTAGCTGTGTTTTATGTTGGTTAAAAACAAATTAAACGATTGTGATCCTAATTCTAGCAAGACCGATATACAAATTACATATTTTAAAACTGGAATCTGTACATTCTTTCTTAAAATAAATTCAAAATACCAAAACTGCTTTGGAATTACTTTCAAACGATTGTTAAGAATTTATCGCTTTCAGTTGAATAGCTTGTAGCTTTGTAACCGTTAATAACACTTGATACACCACATCAATCTGGTTAACATTCACCTTTGATCACTTTGATAATTCAAGTGGATATGCTAACTATGCGTCCGACAAAAGCATACGATAAAGTTTCACCATAAACGAATCAGGCCATGCCGTTTGAGCCTACCAAAGATTTTTTGGAACAGCTTTCTTCGGCTGTAGAAATGCAAGATGAGGAATTTGTCATGCATAGTCTTGATGGTATGCACCCATCTGACATTTCAGAGGTGCTCGACCAAATGGATACCGAAGCTTGCAAGTATATTTTTGATCGACTGGAAACGAAAACATGTGCTTACATCTTAGCAGACCTTGATGACGACACCAGAGCCGATTTCCTCCATGTATTCACTCCTCAAGAAATTGCCCAAATCATTGATTACATTGACTCTGACGATGGTGCTGACATTCTGAACGAACAGCCCGTAAAGGTGAGAGAAGAGGTGATTAGCCACATGACCAACAAGCAAACGGCTACCGATATTGTAGACTTATTGCATTATGAAGAAGATTGTGCTGGTGGCTTAATGGCAAAAGAGTTAATTCGTGCCAATATCAACTGGACGGTTAAAGAATGTATTGAAGAAATTCGCAGACAAGGAGAACATGTCGAAAAAATCTTAACGGTCTATGTAGTGGACAATGAAAATACACTTCTCGGACGAGTATCCATCAAAGAAATTATCCTTGCTCCCGACTCTCGATTGATTAAAGACATTTATGTTCCTGATATTGCGCAAGTTCAAACCTATTTTAGTGAGGAAGAGGTTGCCGATATCATGCAGAAATACGATTTAGAATCTGTACCTGTAGTCAATGTGCAAAACAAGCTCATGGGCCGGATTACCATTGACGATATCATTGACGTCATTACCGAACAAGCTGAAATCGATCAGCAAATCATGTCGGGTATTTCTGAAAATATTGAAGAGGAAGATAGTGTCTTAACTTTATCTAGGGCACGACTTCCTTGGTTGCTCATTGGTACGGTAGGTGGGCTGTTAGGTGCGCAATTTATCGGTTTTTTTGAGGGAGACTTGAAGCTCATTCCTGCAATGGCCTTCTTTATTCCATTGATTACGGCAACTGGAGGAAATGTTGGCATTCAATCTTCCACCATCATCGTTCAAACACTAGCTGACCGTTCTGCTTACATTGGCAGTACTTTTGAGCGATTAACAAAAGCTCTACTCGTTGCCCTACTCAACGGAGTCGTTATTGCCAGTGTGGTATTTTGTTTCAACCTATTTTTCACCAATCTATCCTTGGCATTTATCGTTGCCATTGCCCTATTTAGTGTGGTGATACTCGCTTCGCTCATGGGAACCATCACCCCATTAGCCCTCAACAAACTTGGGATTAACCCCGCCTTAGCTTCTGGCCCGTTTATTACTACCGCCAATGATTTAATGGGCCTTGCCGTTTACTTTATGGTGGCGCGTTTACTCATGTAGTTTTCCATTACGTTTTACAAGTAAACTACACATTGGTTTCATTCCCGTAGCAGCAAGCGAGTAATTCAGATTCATCTTCTCATTTTCTTAATTCTACTTATCTTTACCCTTGCATCACATTAAAACACAGCCATGAAGCGTAGAACCCTTCGTATTTTCATTGTACTTGCCGTTTTCTCATTAATGGGAATCGTGATTGTGCAATATTATTGGTTTACTAGAGCGTTTAGCATTAATAAAACAAGAATAGATTTACGCATTAGCAATGCCTTACAAGAAGTTGCAGAAAAGCTCGTTCCTTTAGAGAAAAGAACCAGTTCGTTTTTTCAGCCAGTCACCCATGTTTCCAATGATTATTTTGAGGTGATGGTGAATGATACCATTAACCCTGCGGTATTGGGGGAATATTTAAAACTAGATTTCATCAAGCATAACATTGAACTCAACGCCGAATTCGGGGTGTATAATTGCGATAATGGCTTAATGGAATACGGTGACTTTATCTGTCCAACAGGCGATTGTAAACCTCCTACCGAACAAACACGGTACGTATTCCCACATCCTGAACACCCTGACAGCTTCTATTTTGGCGTGTATTTCCCTGATAAAAACTCCTTTTTACTGAGCGATATGGGAATTTGGCTCTTTTCCACCATTGTTGTACTGATCGTCATCCTATTTTTTGCCTATTCGCTATTTGTGATTGTGCGGCAAAAACGACTCTCTGAAATTCAAACCGACTTTATCAATAATATGACGCATGAGTTTAAAACGCCCATTTCGACCATTGATATTTCTTCTTCGGTTTTAATGAATCCCAAAATTATTGAAAAACCAGAACGCTTATTGAGTTATGCGACCATCATCAAAAATGAAGCGGTGCGGCTCAAAAATCAAGTGGAGAAAGTATTGCAAGTGGCTGTTTTAAATAAAAAATCAGAAGAGCTAAAAATCACCGATTTACACCTCCATAATTTACTGGAAGAGTTGGAATTAAACTGGACGGCAACCTTAGAAAAAAAGAATGCCATATTGGAAACACACTTCGATGCTCAAGTCGATTTCATTGCAGGCGATCGTTTACATTTGACGAATGTGTTCAATAACCTAATCGACAATAGTATTAAATATTGCGAGAGCGATCAGCCTTACATCAAGTTGAATACATTCAATGAAAAAGGTTATATCGTTTTGACTTTGCAAGATAATGGGATTGGTATTGCCGAAAAGGATGTCAAAATGATTTTCAATAAGTTTTATCGTGTGCATACGGGCAATGTCCACAATGTAAAAGGATTTGGCTTAGGGCTCCATTATGTCAAAATGATGATTGATGCACATAAGGGTACCATTACGGCACAGAGTAAAGTTGGAGAAGGCACTTTATTCACCATTAAGCTCAAGAACTTAAAAACGACTACCTAAATTCCAAGCTCATGCACTAAATGATGCACATGTTAAATTTCTGTTATTGCATTCATGCGATTTATTTTACCGTTCTTGATCAACCTATATTTGATCAGTTTAATCGAATACTATGGATAAAGAAAATAAGGCTGAAGACTTCCCTACTACTGAAGAAGATCCAAATGCAGGACTTCCCCCCTTTGTGAAAACTTGGGAACAGCTCTACGGATTAGTTATCCTGGAGTTAGTTGGTTTAATCGGATTGTTTTACTGGTTTACAAAAGCATTTGAATGAGTAATTTAGATTGGATTGTACTCGTAGGTGTACAATTGTTCATTGTTGCCTATGGCATTTGGAAAGGTAGAGGAAGTAAAGATATTAGAGCTTACCTATTATCAAATAAAGAAATGAAATGGTCTACCATTGGCTTATCCATCATGGCTACCCAAGCTAGTGCCATCACATTTCTATCTACACCCGGCCAAGGTTATGGCGATGGGATGCGTTTTGTACAGTTTTATTTAGGTCTACCGATTGCTATGGTCATTATTTCGATGGTCATTGTTCCCATTTACCATAAACTGAATGTTTACACCGCCTATGAATACTTAGAGAGCAGATTCGATTTACGAATGCGCTCACTAACAGCGTTTTTATTCTTAGTACAACGCAGTTTAGCAGCTGGTTTTTCGATCTATGCTCCCGCTATTATTCTTTCCAAAGTGCTTGGTTGGCCAGTAGATACCTTATCGATCATCATTGGCCTCATTGTGATTTCCTATACTGTATCGGGAGGTACCAAAGCGGTGAGCCATACCCAAAAGCAACAAATGGTGGTCATCCTCATTGGCATGGGCATTGCCACTTACATGATCATTCGTTTGCTACCAGATGACATTGGCTTGAGCGAAGCTACTGTTATTGCTGGTAAAATGGGTCGTCTAAATGCCATCGACTTTGAGTTTGACCTCAATAGTCGTTATAACATTTGGTCAGGACTTATTGGAGGTTTCTTTGTGATGATGGCGTATTTTGGCACGGATCAATCGCAAGTTCAGCGTTACCTTGGCGGTAGATCAGTTGCCGAAAGTAAGCTCGGTCTACTCATGAATGGCATGATTAAAATCCCCATGCAATTCATGATTCTCTTTGTAGGTGCATTGCTATTTGTTTTCTACATGTATAACGATTCCCCACTCCATTTTAATACAGCCGAACGCAAAGCAGCTGTAGAAGCTGGTCACGGTGCCCAATTGGAAAGCTTGGAAGGGGATTTACAAGGCGTATTTAAACAAAAAAGAGAAAAGACCGATTTATTGGTAGCCGCACATCGCACGCAAGACCAAGCCTTGCTCGATCAAACCCAAGCGGAACTAAAAGGGCTTTTAAAAGAAGAAACCGAAATTCGCAAAAATGCCATCAAAGTCATTCGGCAGCATGATCTTTCTGAGGCTCTAGCGGGAGTTGAGCAAGAAGAGCTTGCCGAAAAACAGGAAAAAATACTAGACACCTACCAAACGAAAGAACGTGATTATGTATTCATTACTTTTGTAACCCAACATTTGCCCGAAGGTATTGTAGGATTATTAATTGCTGTCATCCTAGCAGCGGCAATGTCTTCTGCCTCATCAGAGCTCAATGCCTTAGCTACTACCACTGTGGTAGATATTTACAAAAGAAATATCAAAGCAGATGGTTCGGATAAACACTACCTCAACGCTGCAAAATGGCTCACCCTCATGTGGGGCTGCTTTGCCATACTCTTCACCCAATTTGCCGATAAATTGGATAACCTGATCCAAGCCGTAAACATTATTGGCTCGTTGGCTTATGGGGTAATTTTGGGGATTTTCTTAGTGGCTTTCTTCTTGAAAAAAGTACAAGGATTAGCCACTTTCATTGCTGCCTTAATGAGTCAAGCCTTGGTTTTGTATTGTTGGCTTTATACAGATATTCCATTTTTATGGTACAATGTTATCGGCTGTATTCCACTGATGGTTTTTGCGGCGATTATTCAATCTATACTTAACAACAGCAAACAAGTTTAGTTGTTAGAATAATTCAATTTTATTGAGGAAAATCGGGTTTTGGCGTTTATCTTTATAGTAAACACTAAAACCCAATTTTTTACCCTCACCCCCACACAACATGTTCAAAAAAGAAGGATTGATCTTAAATGTACTGCTTGCCGCCATTGCTGGTTTTTTAATGAACTATGCCATTTATCAGATACCTCCAATTGAAGAAACTACTATTGATGATGAAAGCTATGGTTATTGTGTGGTAATAGAACCTGATCATCTTGCAAATTTACCCGCTGAATTTCAGGGTTTAGCAAGTCAAGGAGAAGAAATTTTTGAAGCGAATTGTACGCAATGCCATGCTATGGATATGCAAGTAGTTGGTCCTGCTTTGAAAGATGTTCATAAAAGGTGGCTGAGTCATCAAAAGTTGACCCAATTTATTCGTTTTCCTCAACATATGATTGAAGTAGAAAAGGAGCCCTATGCTGTAGCCTTATTTCAAAAGTACCAACAATTTATGCCCAATCATGAGTTTTTAACTGACGAAGATATGGATGCTTTATTAATATACCTTAATGCACACCCTAGCCAAGTTACATATGCTGATTCAGGAATTGCTGTTTCAAATTAAAAAGCATTTTTCTACTCCATATCTTCAATTAGCCCATTTAGTAGCTGCTTAATTTCAACGCTTGGTGGGAAGTGCCTCTTATCAACTTGTGTAATGAAGTGAATTCCCGCTACATTGCAATTAAATATCGAATCGGCATTGAGCAAGGTGGCTTTTTTTGCCAAGGTGCGCCGCACAATTCTGCCTGCTTTCCGAAAGTATTTGACCAAAAACTCCCTTCGAATTCCCGCAATACACCCTGATCGTAGGGAGGGCGTATAAATCACTCCATTTTTAACCCAAAAGATATTACTAGCAATGCATTCGGAAATGTGCTCTTTCGTGCTTAACAAAATCAGCTCATCTAAATTCCGTTGCTTTTTCTCTAAACCAGCCAGCACATACGGCAAAGCACTCATGGTTTTATAGGCAGAGGTGTTGGAGTATTGCAATCGGACTGTCTGGGAAAATGCTGCTTTTAACGCATTCAATTGCGTACTTGACTGAGCAGGATGCGCGGTAATGAGTAAATGAAAGCCCGTGCTTTGGGGCGTATATAATCCTCCCGCTTTTCGCCAAACTTGAATACGTACACGAGCTTTGCCTCTAGTTGCGTGGTTCAATCTACACAATTGCGTGATTTGATCCTGTATCCGTTCCGCTTTTAAACGCGTATTCCAGCCCGAAAACTGAAACGCTTCCATGCCCCTTTTCAAGCGATGCAGGTGTTCTTTTAAAAACTGGGGTGCGCCATTGTAACCTATGATGGTCTCAAATAAACCATCGCCATAGCAAAATGCCCGATCTGCAATAGCAATCGAGATTTGCGATTCTTCCACTAATTGCTCGTTATAATAAGCTTTCATTAGCTATTGCCATTCGGTTTACTTGCTTTTAAAGCGGCAATTTGCGCCCTCCATTCTTCCTTCGATTGATGGTAATTGGGGGTTAAGCTCTGCTTTTCTGGAAAATCTTCCACATGAACCGTACTCGTAGGAAACGCAAAGCGAACATTTAACTGTTCTGCCAAACGAATAATCGCCAGCATAATTTCTTGCCGAGCTTTTAACTCCTCAGACCAACCAGGGACTTCAAAGAAAATGTAGAAGAGTATATTCAAGGAGCTATCGCCAAATGAATTGAGGTGAATTTCCTTATAATCTTTTCGGGTATTGGGATGATTTTCTACCAGTTGATACAAGCCTTCAATGAATACTTCAATTAAATCAGGTGGGGTATCATACGTAATCGCAATGCTTGTGCGATAGCGTCTGTACACACGGAGTCCCATGTTATCAATTGTCATATCTGCGATTTTACCATTGGGTATGGATAAAATTGAGTTATGAAAAGTTTGGATTCTCGTTGAACGAAAGCCGACTTCTACTACAGAACCATCTACTCCATCGGCAACAATCCAATCGCCAATGGTAAACGGACGATCTACAAAAATCATGAAGGAGCCAAATAAGTTTTTAATGGTATCTTGCGCTGCCAACGCTACGGCTAAACCACCAATAGAAATACCAGCTAATAGGCCCGTAATGTCGAAATCTAAGTTTTGTAATACAAATAAAATACCCGCTAAAATGACAAAAAGCTTCAAACTTTTTCTCACCAATGGGATAAGTTGATCGTCCAAAGTAGTTTCTGTCCGCTTGGTGATTTTTTCCAAATAATAAGCCAATACATCTACAAAACGGTAGCATACCATCACCATCATCATGGGTATGATAATATCAAAGGCGATGCGGATGTATTGCGCAAATTGTATTGGCAATTGTAGTATGGGAAATACCACAAACATACCCGATAAAATCAGCAAGATACTCAATGGTCGTGCAACGGGCAGCATTACTTTTTTGGCAATCCTTCTATAGCCCCATTTAGTGAGGAGTTTAGAAAGTAGGCGTTCAATAAAAAAAGTAAATATTTTATGTGCTACAAACCCAATGAGCAACAATAACAGCACGCCAATGTGTTGCCATAAATGCAGCCCTAAATATTTTTTTGTGCTCCCTTGTGAAAAGTAGTGCGCAATTTGCAATAAACGATGCGAACCAAATGGATACACATGATTAAAAATCTCGTTAATCTGCGCTACAGTTCGTGTTGAATAATACCATCTACGCCCCACCTTTTCCACATAAATCTGTGGATAATCTTTCATGATCACATAGCGGTGGTTATTATTTGCGGTAGAATCTAAATATTGATTATCCTTTGGAATGAGTTCTACGTCTACGTAATACCCTAAACCATCGTAAATCTGCTTTAGCCGAATGGCTAGCGTTTGCTGCTCTTCTTTCGACAATTTTAATCCTTTTACTTGCAGCGTTTGAGCTGCAAGTTCAGGATGATAATTATCCTCTTGTAGATTTTCCAGATGTGATACAATTGTGTGATAGGGTGATGACAAATCGACTTGCTGCCCAAACGTGCGGGAGGGGAGCAAAGTGACATAAAAAATAAACAATAGGACGACTAGCCTCGCCTTACAAGTTGCCATAATCATAGGTTTAATGGAGGAACTCGAAAACGAAGTAAAATTAGATGAAATAGCGTTTCAGCACAATGGTTTGCCTACTTTCTTCTCGTGTTACACAATGTTTTTATGTAGAATTAGATCAAGTTAAGCTCTGATAACTCGACTGTTGTCATTTCATCCCTAGCCTCTTCTTTATCTTTAGCAGGTCGTAACTTCGCCTGATTTTTACTTTCTTGCTTCACTAAAGGGCTTACTTTTCTTCTCAGGCCAGGGTTAATTGCTAAATAGTTATCTACATAGTTCATTTTTTCCTCATCACTGCTGAGGTACATCTCTACCAATTCTTCAGGAGTATGCTTTTGCGTACGCAATACAACCATCTCACTGCCATCTCTGCGTTTAAAAACTGCTTTACCATCTCTTAGAATATATTTATTCAGTACATGGCTGTCTAGTTTAAAACGATGATCCCAACCTAAAAATAATACATCTTTTACATTAGTGATGAATTTGTGCTGGTCGTTCGTTTCACCAGAGAAAAGAACATGATAGTCAAAACGAGGGACAGTCCCTCTCTTTCCTCTTCGGAGGTTATCCTTCTTCTTCTTCTTTCCCATAAAAAAACAATTTGGTAATCCGTTAACTGTTCTAATTAGTCATTGATAATATATCCATTCTTATCAAAAGTCTTCATCAAATAGCTCTACTAATTCAGCAGTATTTGCAGTTTTTTTACGCTTATGTTATTAAAATAATCGGTAGAAGCAGTTGTTTGGTGGATAATTAGGTGTTATGAAGGTAAAATTACGCAATCTTAATTACTAACGCAAGTCCCTTACGCACTTAGGCAAGCAGGGTGAAACCTCTCGTAAAAGCTGAAATAAAAAAGAAGGTGGGAACAACTAAAGGGAAATGAAA
>JBMYQA010000145.1:0-14399 GCA_049600855.1 Flammeovirgaceae bacterium
TGATCTACAAGCTCCTTAGATTCAGGATGATTACTTTGGGTATAAATGCCCAACAAGGTTTTGGTATCAAGCCCCAACACCTCTGACAAGTCGCTCTCGATATGCAGCTGAAATTGGCAAATGGCAGTATTTTCTCCTGCTTTTTGTGCCATCGCGCTGTTGTGTAATCCCAAAAACAACACGATTAAATAAATAAATCGTTTCATCATCATGACTATTTCAAATTATTGATTAAGGCTTCTAATGCTTTTTGGTAAGTCTCCATAATAACTGCTCCATTGTCGTCTAAACTTACTTTTTCGCCTATATTGATGATTCCACCAAGAGCACCTGCCTTCAAGGTGATTCTTTCATCACTTTTGGCCACTCCTCTTGCATCTTTAATTTTCTTCCCTTTGGCATTATACAACACTGCACGAATTGCAATGCGTGGCTTGAAGTTTCTTTTTTGAGCTGCGAAAATGCCCGCATCAGTATTCGATTCTGAACTAGATAAGGTTTGCCCTAAATTAATTCTGAACCGTAGATAATGCGGAGCATCTAAAGATTTTGCAGCTCTTTTAGCAGATACCATTGGATAGTTATAACCACTAAATGCAATTTTGTCTCTCAATGTTTCTTTAGCTGTAATTTGATAGCCAAGCTGGGTCGTAAGTTCTTGGACTGCCGTGGAGTACATAGTATCAATATAGATTAACGCATTTCGATCAATCCCTTCAAATTCATTTGCCGCATCATCAATTTTCTCTTCAAGATTTCGAACATCTAAGCGATAAACCGAATCCAATTCAAGAAAATAATGATGGATAACGACTGACTTTTGGGCCAATGTCTGGCTAGAAAATAAAACTAAAACTACGAAAATGAGTAGAAGTTGCGTCTGTTTCATGCTTGTTAAGTTAAATTTAAAACTGTTGAAAGTGTTCCTTATGTTTGACTGTAATTTGGGCGTAAAAGTTACCCAATGAAATCTTAATTATAGCACAATTCAATTCCTTCAAGAGTTCCTAAACCCCGAATAAACGTGCCAATGCTACAATTGTATTTCAATGGGAAGGCATTTTTTAGTGTAATGGGAGAATTAAAAAAGAGCTGCTCACTTGCTTAAACAAGCAGGTACTATTTTGAATACTTGCTGCTTATTTCGGCATGAAGTAATACAACAATGCCGTAATACTGGTAAAAGTCATGTTCGGAATCCATGCCGTGATGATTGGAGGAATAGCGCCTGATTTGGCAATATTACGACTCAGGATTACGAAAATGATGTAGATAAAGGCCATGAGGAAACCAAAGGCAATTTGAAAACCTGTACCCCTTCTTGATTTTCGGGCGGAAACAATCACCCCCATGGTCGTGAGAATAATAATCGCGAACGGATAAGCATATCGTTCATACTTTTCATTCTGAAGTCGGCCTACATTTCCAAGTCCGCGAGCCAATTGCTCATTAATGTATTGGTCTAATTCATTGAATGTGAGTGTTTCAAAGATTTTGTGTTTGCTCTCAAAATCTTTGGGATGTAAGGTGAGAACTGTATCTAGTTTGGTGCCTCGCGTCATCCATTCCTTTTTGCCGTCAAAATGGTGAATTTCATACGATTTCAGGTGCCAACCTTCTAAACTATCAACCCACTGAATCCGATCGCCATAGAGCTTTTCTTTGAGGTCGCGGCCAATAACTTTTTCCATGGTGAACTTATAACCAGATTTTGAGCGGTTATTATAGCTTTCCATATACACATAGATCGAATCATTTTCCCTTAAGTGAATGTTGCGATCGTTGAAAAAAAACGGACTTTTCACATAGGCAATCTCAAAGTCTACTTTCGTTTTAGCAGCTTTGGGAATGATCCATCCTACCATAAAAAAGGTAATGATGCCCAATAGAATAGAACCTGCCCAATATGGCATTAACAGCCTTCTAAAACTCATTCCAGAACTCATCATGGCTACAATCTCGGTATGTGAAGCCATGCGCGAAGTCATGAATACAGTAGTGATGAATACACAAATGGGACTCAGTGTATTAGCCATGAACGGGATGTAGTTGAGGTAATACTCAAAGAAAACTTGTGAGAAACTGAGTTTATGTTCAAGGAAATCATCGCTTTTCTCCGTATAGTCAATCACACAAATGACCGCTATGAGTATGGCTACTACAAAGACAAAGGTTTTGAGAAATTTGAATAATATGTACTTGTCGAGAATCTTCAAGGCGCAATCACTTTTGGTCACAATATTAGCTAGAATATTTAGGTGGGAAAAGTTTAAGCGCTTTCAATTAATCTATTTTAACAGCGAAATAAGTCTGTAGTTACATCCTTTAAGCATTTACTCCATTCCTGGCCGTTTGATTCCCAACTTCTTTATTCGAGATTGCAGCGTTCGATCATTGATATCGAGTAATTTAGCGGCACCTTTTTCACCACTTACTCTCCAGCTTGTCATTTTGAGGGCTTTAAGGATATGTTTTTTCTCATTATCTTCTAAGGTCTCCATTTTTTCGCCACCAATAGGTGCGGCATTGATATTGAGCCAATCGCCTACTTCTAATTTATTGCCTGTGCTGATGATAACTGAGCGTTCTATAATATTTTCTAGCTCGCGAATATTTCCAGGCCAAGGATACGTTTCCAGTTTTTGCAATTGCTTTTTGGGAATGGTTTTAATGGTTTTACCAATTTTGGGCGCATATTTATTGACAAAGTATTCTACCAATAAAGGAATGTCTTCTTGGCGTTCCCGTAAAGGAGGAAGATTGAGCGGAAACACATTGAGGCGATAATAGAGGTCTGCTCGGAAATTTCCTTTTTCTACTTCTTTTTGTAAATCTCGGTTAGTAGCCGCAATCACCCGTACATCTACTTTGAGGGTTTTGGTACTTCCTAATCGTTCAAGTTCGCCTTCTTGCAATACGCGCAGCAGTTTAGCTTGAAGCTCAAGCGGTAACTCTCCAATCTCATCTAAAAAGATACTGCCTTTATGAGCCAACTCAAAACGCCCTACTTTTTGGCTAATCGCTCCAGTAAATGCCCCTTTTTCATGACCAAACAACTCACTTTCAATGAGGTTTGCAGGCAGTGCAGCGCAATTCACCTTCACAAATGATTTTTTTTCTCGTTTACTGTGATGATGAACAGCTTTTGCCAATAATTCTTTTCCCGTACCTGTTTCTCCCAATATCAAAACAGTAGCATCAGATATCGCTACTTGTTCTACTTGTTTCAATACTTTCTTCAGTTTCGTACTTTGCGTGACGATGGTATCAAACTTTTGGGCAATCTTAATTTCCTGACGAAGCATTAAGTTTTCCTCTTCGACTTTTTCTTTGAGTTTTTTAACTTCAGCTAAAGCGGTTTCTAAATTTTCTTCGGCCTTTTTTCGATCTGTAATGTCGGCAATAAATCCTTCTAAAATAACGGCACCATCTTCTTCTTTTTCGACTTTAATTCCCTTTTCTAACACCCATTTGATTTCACCATCAACGGTTTTAATGGGATAGTGTACTTCGTATGCGCGATCTTTATTTACCGCTTCTAGCATTAAAAACTCAATCTTTTCGAGGTGTTCAGGATCAATTAAATTGCCATAATTGACTTTATTAGAAGTGAATTCAACAGCATGATAACCTGTGAGGTCATAACAGCCATCACTGGTAAAAAGTATAGATCGTTGCCGATTCATGATGGAGCGGAAAGCCATTCCCTGTAAGTTCCCCAATAAAGTGGTGAGCTTCCGTTCTGATTCTTTCAACTCAATCACCAAATGAGCATTTTCAACACGCAGGCGGTAAGTTTGAAGCGCTTGTTCAATGGCTTCTGTTAAATGTTCGGGTTCCCAAGGCTTGGTTAAGTAGCGAAAAGCACCGCCTTTATTAATGGCATCCATAACGGCTTCCATGTCACTGTAGCCCGTAACAATCATGCGCATGGTATCTGGATAGTTGAGTGCTACTTGTTCTAATAAATCTACACCGCGCATTTTGGGCATGCGTTGGTCGGTAATGACGAGTTGGATAGGCTGCCCATTGCTCGTCTTTTCTGCTAAAATTTCCAAGGCTTCAGCACCAGAATTGGCCAAGTAGATTTCATAAGCTTTACGAAATACAAACTTAAAACCAGTGAGGTTTTCTGGTTCATCGTCCACATATAAAATACGAGCCCGTTGTTGTGCTTTGTTAATCATGTTGTGATGGTAATAAAACTTGCAAGTCAACTCATACCAAAAGCCAAATTAGATACACTAATTTGTTTGAAATATGTGTTAAGGTTAAAGATAAAGATAAGGATGGAAACTACAGCGTTTGTATGTGAATATTTAGGATTGTTTGGGATTTCATAAAATACAAAACCCTGAGCATAGACGAATATACTCAGGGTTTTATAAAAATAATCTAGCTTAGAGGGTATCTAACTTCGCTTGGGCTTTTTGTACCACTGCTGGATCATTTGCATTCTCCACAATAGATTTTAAGGTTTCTTTTGCTTGGAAGGTGTTATCAAGCTGAATGTAGTTTTCTGCTAATAATAAGAAGGCAGGATAAATCCATTCAGGATAGTTTTCATAGTTCTTTTTCACATCGATCAAGGCATTGATGCTCGACTGATAATCTTTTTGTTCATGTAAAATGACACCGATGAGGAATTGTGCTTCGGCACCTTCTTTACCTTGAGATACAGAAGTTGTGGCTGTAAGTTGGGCAATCGCATCTGCATAGCGTTTTTGTTTCATCAAGGACTTGCCTTTATACAGATAAGCTAAATTGATGTATCGGGTTAAACGCTGCTCAATAATTTGTGAAGCATACAGTTCTACGGCTTCAAAGTCGTCAATACCTAAATACGCTTTCATGAGTCCAACAATGGCAAATTGCTCATAACGCTTGTTGGTGGCTAACTTCTTTACTTTGAGGTAGTCCGTTACGGCATCTTCATATTTTCCGATTTCAAGCTCTAAATCTGCAGCATTTTTAGTTGCTTTGAGCAAAGGCGCACCTTGCACTTTTTTATAGTATTCAATGGCATTTACTTTTTGCCCTGTTAATTCATAGCTGTAGCCTAATTTGAAGTACGCATCATTAACCATTTCAACATTTGGGTACTTTCTCGCAAACTCAGAGAGCGTTCCAATGGCTAGTTCGTATTCCCCTTCATTGAAAGGCTTGATGGCGGCACCAAATTCAGCTTCCAAGGCAACACTACTTTCGGGGTTGGCATCAGCAAATTTGTTGCGATATTCCCTTAAGTTAGCCACAGCATAACCATTGGTATGAATTTCCTGTAACGAACGAATGGCACTTTCAGCAGCACTAGAAGTGGTGTAATCGTCTAACACTCGTTTGTAATCGCTCACTGCGGAAGCATTATCGTCAATCAGTTTATAAGCAAGTCCTCGCTTTAAGTAAATGCTTGGCAGTTGCGGATGGCTGGGAAAGCGCTCAATAAAACGAGTAAACCAATCAATAGCATCTTCTCTTCGGCCATTGTCAAAATTCAACATGGCTTTTTCGAAATAGATGCGGTCAAAGTTTTTCGCATTAGGGAAGTTTAAGATCACATAATCGAGACTTCGGTTGGCATCATTTAATCGACCTGCAGCAATTTCGGCTAATGCTTTTTGGTAATACACATAACCCATGTCTTTTGCACCAGCTTTAATGGCTCCACTGTATACTTGAATGGCCTGATCGTAGTTTTTAGTTACATAATAACAATCGGCTAATCGGACTAAAGCATCTATTTTTTGTTCCGCATCTGGATTTGCAGGCCGCTGGAGGTAACTTTGAAATGTCGTAAGCGCCTCTTCATATTCTTTTAGATTGTAATGACAATACGCTTTACCATAAAGTGCTGCAGTATAAATCTCGTATTTTTCCTCTACTTTTTCATAATATGGAATGGCAATCTTGAATTTATTACCAAAGGCATAGGTTTCTCCAATAGAAAATAAGGCTTCACTTTTCAATTCTTGATCAATCGGATAGCGGATAGACTTTACTAAATTATCCACTGCTTGTCTAAATCGACCATCATTAAAATCAAGCACGGCTTTGTTGTAGGCAATTTGTTGATATGCTTGCTTGATTTTGGTGCTTTTGTTGGAGATTTTTTCAATGTTCTCCATCGCTTTATTGTAGTTTCCTGTCTTGAGTAGTGCTTCACTAGAAAATGCCAGCACTTTTTCAAAGTTAGGGCCTTGGGGAAAGGTTTCCTGATAAAAATCGCTGCCATCCACTACATTGGTGTAGTTTTCGTTATCGTAGTTGACTTTTACATAATAATAAGCGCCTAGTTCTTTTAACGTAGAATCGTAATTTAGCTTACGCACTTTATCAAAGGCAACATCGGCAAAATCCGTTTTTTTGATGCTAATGTAAGCGATACCAAGGTGGTACGCAGCGGCTTGTGCTAGTCCATCCTCACCGTCAGCGGCTTTACTCAAATATCGGATGGCATCATTGCGTTCTTGGGTACGCAGCTTTGACATACCTAAACGGTAATACACGTCTCTAGCTGCTTTTTTTTCAGCTTTTACGTGAGTTTCAAGGTATTTAGCGGCTTTGTTATAATCTTTTTCTCGGTAATAAATTTCCCCTGCAAGTAAACTTAAACCAGAAGACATGCCTCTATTGGCATTTTCATATTCCGTAACCACTTCCTTTACCTTATCATATTCTTCGCGCTTGTAGTAGATGCTGGGAATTAATGTTTCAATTTCTGCTTTAAACTGCTTATCCTCAGCAGCGCGTTGAAGGTCTGTAATGGCTACGTCATAGCTCTTATTGAGGTAACCAATGTAACCCGCATAATAACTGGCAAGTGAAACATAAGGATGAACACCTGTCTTGATTTTGTCAAAAAGGGGTTTTGCCTTTTGATATTTTTTCTCAAAAAAATACGAGTATCCCAACTTGTAGGTAGCCTCAATATCCCGTTGGGTAATAGGCCTTGCCACGGTGCATTTTCTAAGGTAATTGGTGGCTTGTTTAAACTTTTCTTTTTCGAAATAGTAATTACCCAAATCAAAATACGCATTTCGGGCAATAGGATGAGTAGGGTGTTCTTCCAAAAAATAGAGAATCAGTTCTTCGGCATTTGCTTGTTTCAGATACAACGCACATACCGCTTTGTAGTAGGCCGATTGAATACGTTTGTCATCATCCTGCCCTGATTTGATGTAGGTAGCAAACTTTCGTTGGGCTGCGGTATACTTTTTCTTATCATAGAGTTCAAGTGCATCACGAAATATGCCGACATCAGCAACATCAAGCTTGGGATTTTGGGCAATGCCTTTAAAGGCAAAAAGCACGAGAAAGGAAAGAATAAAAATTCTGATGTACATGGTCTATTTGGTTAGATACCAGCTCATTGATGGATCATGATACTGGCATACAAGTTTTTGTTAAAGATATAAAAAATTGATTAGGATGATGATTCTGCATAAGATAGAACAACGCGATCTTATGAAAAAGAAAGATCTTATGAAAAAGAAATATGGAGATAAAATACCAATTTCCCTGCCATTTTACGTGTTGGATGATGAAAACACGATGGACGATAATGGGTTTTTAACACAAATTAAGCCCTCGATATAAGAGACGTTTATAAAGCAAAAATAGGGATTTATCGAAAGATGAACGTTATTGAACTGGCGAAGATACTTTTTGTTGCGCATTCACCGTTTGGGTAGCATGATAAATCTCTGTAAGCAAGTCTGGGTTTTCTTCTACAGCAGTACCGACTACAATTAAATCAGCACCAGCAGTCAGGGCTGCTTCTGCCTGTTGTCCAGTGCGAATTCCACCACCAATAATAATGGGTAAATCGACACTTTTACGAACATAGTGAATGGTTTTTGTACTAATTGGCTTTAGCGCTCCACTCCCACCATCCATAAAAACGATTTTCATGCCCAACATTTCTCCTGCCATGGCTGTTGCTGCAGCAATTTCAGGTTTATCATAAGGAATTGGAGTTGTATTACTGATGTAAGAAACAGTCGTTTGGTTGCCGCAATTAATGAGCATATACCCCGTAGAAATGACATCTAGCGATGATTTTTTAAGAATGGGGGCAGCTACTACATGTTGTCCAATGAGGTATTCGGGGTTTCTACCAGAAATTAAGCAGAGGAGCAAAATCGCGTCAGCAGCATTAGAAATGTGCAAATTACTACCTGGAAATATAACGATGGGAATATTCGTTTTTTCCTTGATGGTTCGGATGACCTGCTCAAAGCGATCAGAAGTGATTAAACTTCCCCCAATAAAGAAAAAATCGGGAGGAGTTGTTGCCGCGAGATCTATGAGCCGATTACATGCTGAGCCATCTACTTTATCTGGATCAATTAGAATGGCAAAAGACTTGCGGGCTATTGATCGCCTTTCTCGTAATATGTTGTAAACCTTTTCCGTCATTCGCTTGGACTAATTTGCCGCCTTTTACTTATAGATGAACTTTTCAATCCTATGGTAACAAGGGCTGAGTTGGGGCAAAACTAAACAAAATTCTTCCTCAAACTTAATGTTTTGAAAATTTGATGGATGCTGAGCACTTTTTTCCTGTGCCAACACCTTGCCAACTATGCATTCGATTGCATGAGATGCACCGCATAAAAAACGCATAAACTTGCATAATTTATTTAATTTCATGCCGAAAAAAAGCAATCAATTCTTATTTTAGAAATAATTGATTTGCTTTTCCTTCCTTAATAAACAAATGTTAGACAAACACTTTGCTAAATGCCTATCTGAAACGATTATTAGAAGTATTCTAAGCTATAACATACTGATTGACAGCAATATTGAACTAATTTAAACCCAGACTCTTTATGAGCAACTATTTCAACAAAACAAAGATTGTAGCCACAGTTGGGCCTGCATCTAATACAAAAGAGAAGCTGCACGAATTAATTGTAGCGGGCGTTAATGTATTTAGGCTAAACTTTTCACACGGCACCCATGAGCAACATGCCTCCGTGATTAAGGCTATCCAAGAATTGAATCAAGCATTCAATTATAATGTAAGCATTTTACAAGACTTACAAGGTCCAAAAATCCGAATTGGCGAAATTGAAAATGATGGGTTTGATTTAGAACCAGGTTCAGAATTAATCATCACTACAGAAAAGGTGATGGGGAAAAAAGGCAGGGTGAGTTGTTCATATCAATCGCTTACTTCTGATGTAAAAGCAGGAGATATGATCATGATTGATGATGGAAATATTCAAGTTCGGGTATTTGCTGTAGAGCCCAAAGAGATTCATACCGAAGTAATTTATGGGGGCTTTTTAAAGCCGCGTAAAGGAATGAACTTGCCTGATACGGATATTTCAGAACCTTCACTGACCAAAAAAGATAAGAAAGACCTCGCCTTTGGATTGAAAATGGGCGTTGATTGGGTAGCGATTTCTTTTGTACGCACTCCTGGCGATATTATTAATTTGCGTGCCATTATTTCTGAAAGCGAAAACCCAGAAGCAAAGATTATTGCCAAAATGGAACGCCCAGAAGCCATCGAGAACATGGATGAAATTATTGAACAGGCCGATGGACTTATGGTGGCCCGGGGTGATTTAGGGGTGGAAATTCCGCTGGAAGAGGTGCCTGTTGAACAAAAGCGAATGGTGAAGCGCTGTAATAAGGCTGCAAAGCCTGTGATTATTGCCACCCAAATGATGGAGAGCATGATCGAAAACCCTCGCCCAACTCGTGCAGAAGCAAATGATGTAGCCAATGCTGTACTGGATGGAGCAGATGCCGTTATGCTAAGTGCAGAGACTGCTGCGGGAAAATATCCTGTTATCGTGATCCAAGCCATGTCTAAAATCATTCGATCAGTAGAACAAAACGCGACAAGCATCTATAATAACTACTACAAGGCCAATACAGATTCCGAAGAATTTGGAAGTGAAGCCATCGTAAATAGTGCTTGTCGAATTGCCCAGGTAGGAAATGCAAAAGCAATTATCGGGATGACTTTCTCAGGATTTACAGCTTTCAAAATCTCTCGAAACCGTCCTACTGCGGATATCTTTATCTTCAGTGCCAATAAAAAATTACTCAGCCAGCTGAATTTACTTTGGGGGGTTCGGGGCTATTATTACAATAAATATGAATCCACTGATCGTACTTTTGACGATATGGAGGAAATCTTGGTGCGTGAAGGACACCTGAGAAGAGGCGATATTTACCTGACTACAGCCAGCATGCCTATAGGAGCAAAAAAGCGGACAAACGTAGTCAAGTTTAATACGGTAGCTTAATTTTAAAAAAATTGTTGCATAAAGGCTTAGGTAGCACGATACAACTGTTACCTGAGCCTTTTTGGTTTTAAGATAATTTTTTCCCTGAAAGCGTTATCTTTGAGATATGAAGAAGCTTCCGATTGGTATACAAGATTTCAAAAAGCTAAGAGAACAAAATTTACTTTATGTTGATAAAACCCAACATATTCATCAGTTAGTTGATGAAGGTAATTATTTTTTTCTCGCTCGACCAAGGCGGTTTGGCAAGAGCTTATTAGTATCTACGTTGGCCGAATTGTTTAAAGGAAGCAAAAAGTTATTTGATGGTTTATGGATTGAGGATCAATGGGATTGGACACAAACCCATCCTGTGATTGAAATTCGATTCAATGAGTCGGCTTACAAAGACATAGGACTGTTAAACGATATCAATAGACGGTTAGAAGAAATTGCAAAAGAATATGAAATCACGCTAAGTGAAGAAAATTATGTATTGCGATTTCGAGAGCTCATTCTAGCCTTATCCGCTCAGTTTGGCAAAGTAGTGCTTTTAATTGATGAGTATGATAAACCCATTATTGATTATTTAGAAGACATTCCCAAAGCGAAAGAGCAACGTAATATCCTCAAAGGGTTTTATTCGGTACTCAAGCCTTTAGATGCAAATATTCGCTTTGTCTTTTTAACAGGAGTAAGCAAGTTTAGTCGGGTATCTATTTTCTCAGAACTAAATAACCTGTTGGATTTAACACTTCACAGTGATTATGCCGATTTGTTTGGATATACCCAACAAGAGTTGGAATACTATTTTGCTGATCGCATAGAAGCCATAGCGGATGAGTTTGGAGGTAAAGCCGCATTATTGAATGAAATTAAATCATGGTATAATGGTTATACTTGGGATACCACACATTACGTTTACAATCCTTTCTCAATTTTAAATTTTTTCAGTAAAAGGACGTTTCAAAACTATTGGTTTGAAACAGGTACGCCTACATTTTTAATCAAATTACTCAGAGAACAAGGGGTTTATGATGTCTCGCACATTGAGACTTCATATGCGTCGTTTGATAGTTATGAATTAGATCGAATATCGTATACCAGCTTGCTTTTTCAAACGGGTTATTTGACGATTAAAGAAGATTTAGGTTACGGACTTTTTGTTTTAGGCTACCCCAACAAAGAAGTACGCGCCTCAATGTTACATTACCTCATTGCGGATTACGTAGATGGCGACCAAGGCGCAGCAGCAGCACCCGCATTACAAATGCTTCGAGCCTTAGATGTTGGCAACACCGAACAAGTAAAAGTTCAAATTAATGCGATTCTTGGCGCTATACCATATAACTTACATCAAAAAAATGAGTCATATTATCACACAGTCATGCACTTAGCCTTTAGTTTAATTGGAGCTCATGTGCAATCAGAAATTCATGTAGCAAAAGGCAGGTTAGATACTATTGTGCATGCGAAACAAGACATTTACATTTTTGAGTTTAAAACAAATAGTTCCGCTGAAGAAGCAATGGCACAAATTAAAGAAATGGGCTATGCCCAACCTTATTTAGGAAACGATAAACCAGTAATCGGTATTGGAGTTAGTTTTAATACAGAGTTGCGAGAAATAGATAGTTGGTTGGTCGAAAAGCTGAGTTAAATTAGCATGCTTTTACACTTCTTTGCTTGTTATTTCAATCACGTTCATGACAGTTGATGTTTCTAATTCACTTCCCTTAGTTTCCATTCTCATTGCTGCTAGAAATGAGGAAGCCAATATCATTGCCTGCCTAACAGCCATTACAAAGCTAGATTATCCCTCAGCTAAATTCGAAGTATGGATTGGAGACGACCAATCTTCCGATCAAACACACCAATTAGTTGCTACATTCATTCAAAACAAACCCAATTTCCACCTGAAGTATATTAACGGAAACCTTGGTAATGCCCAAGGAAAGGCGAATGTATTAGCACACCTAGCCCATGAAGCACAAGGGGAGTTGTTTTGCATTACTGATGCAGATGTCGTGGTGCCCCCCACTTGGATTCAGGGTTTACTAGAATCTTACCAGAATCAGGTTGGAATGATTACAGGAGTGACTTCGGTCAGTGGGCAATCCCTTTTCGCCAAATGCCAATCAATGGATTGGTTGTATGCACTCTCACTCATCAAGCTAGCTTCAGCGGTAGGAAAACCTGTAACAGCAATGGGAAATAACATGCTGATAACGCGGGAAGCTTATTTTAGCGTAGGAGGATATGAAACCATTCCGTTTTCTGTCACAGAAGATTTCGAGTTATTTCGGCAAGTAAAGCAGCAAGGCTGGCAAACCAAGCAGCTTTATCATCGAAAAGTATTGGCACAAACGTTACCTGTAACGAGTTGGCAAGCGTTATTGCAGCAACGAAAGCGATGGATGGTAGGAGCCATGCAGGTAGCTTGGTACATCAAAAGCTTACTGGCTTCACAACTTGTTTTATACCTAGTCATAGCCCTATTATTAGTCAGTCAACCGGTATTAGCGCTCAGCTTATGGTTCCTAAAAGCAGGTCTGCAAGCAATTTGGATGACGTACCACCTATGGAAGCTCAAACAATACTCCCTCCTTCTATATCTACCCTTCTACGAGCCTTATTTTATTGTACTTTCTTTGAGTTCGTTAGTCTATTCCTTTTCCTCCTCATCGGTAACATGGAAAGGGCGAGTGTATTCTTGAGGTCGTTAGCAGATGATAAAATGGCACTTTCTGCGACCTCCTTCATAAAAGCAAACTGCCTAATAACACTAGCAATTCGAAAACGATTGCATCTTTAAAATCAGCCTAAACTGTAAAAAAAGATGTAAATTTTCAGTAGAAAAGTTTTAATAACTCATAATTATTGCGCTTAATTGCAAGCAATATTTTAATCTCATGATGATGGAACTATCAAATCAGCAAAATAGTACAATAACTAGTTAGGATACTATTTGATTTGGTAGGGTGAAAGTAAAATCGGTGAAGTAAGCCGTTTTATTTATGGAGTTCCGTTGTCGAGTAGGTTGATGGTTTAAATGTTAAAATGTAAGGAAGATGAATGACATTCAGTCGTTGAAAAGTTGGAAGGTTGTGCGGGATACACCCATTGCCATCGCAGGGCCATGCAGTGCCGAAACAGAAGAACAATTACTTGAAACGTGTAAGCAAATCAAGGAGTTGGACATTACAATGTTACGTGCAGGCATTTGGAAACCCAGAACTCGACCCAATACTTTTGAAGGTGTTGGCGAGGTGGGACTCCAGTGGTTTCAGCAGGTGAAAAAGGAGCTAGATATGCCCATTACCACCGAAGTGGCTAACCCCAAACATGTAGAATTAGCGCTGAAGTACGATGTAGATGTACTTTGGATTGGTGCGCGTAGCACGGTAAACCCATTTACGGTTCAGGAAATTGCCGATGCGTTAAAAGGCGTAGACATTCCTGTAATTGTAAAAAACCCCATTAACCCAGACCTTGCCTTGTGGATGGGAGCGATCGAGCGCATTTACAATGCAGGAACACGTCAAATTGCTGCTTTACACCGTGGTTTCTCGTCGTTTGAGAAAACAAAATATCGCAATTTACCCATGTGGCAAATTCCAATCTCGTTGAAGAGTAAAATGCCAAACTTGCCTGTCATGTGCGATCCTAGCCACATCGCAGGTAATCGTGAACTCATCCAGCCTGTATCTCAAAAAGCCATTGATTTGAATTACGATGGCTTAATGATTGAGACGCATTATAATCCAGACGAAGCTTGGAGTGATGCGAAACAGCAGGTAACCCCAAGCAGATTGGGAGAGATTTTGAATGCCATTAAAATCAGAAAACCAGAATCTGATGATCCGGTATTCAATAATCAATTAGATAACTTACGTAAGCAAATTGATAATGTAGATCGTGAGATTTTGGAAGCACTTTCTGCTCGTGTACACTTGGTTGAAAAAATCGGTGACTACAAGAAAGATAACAACGTAACCGCTTTCCAAGCAGAGCGTTGGATTAAGGTATTCCAAACGCGCCCTGAGTGGGGCGAGGAGTTGAAGTTACATAAACCTTTTGTAGAGTCTCTTTTGAAGTTAATTCATGATGAATCTATTCGTATTCAAACCAAAATATTAAATACAGAAACGGTTT
>JBMYQA010000146.1:0-14263 GCA_049600855.1 Flammeovirgaceae bacterium
TGCAGATGAACCTGATTTGACTATCGATGAGAAAGAAGAGATTTTTGCTCGTATAGATAAATTAGAAGAAAATCGGAATAAAGACTTAGAAGATGTGCTGTTGGATATTCTCCCTCAAGCTTTTGCGGTAGTGAAAGAAACTGCGCGAAGATTGAAAGAGAATGGGCAGCTTGTGGTTACTAAGAATTATTTTGACGAAGAGATTGCAGGCAAAAAAGCGCATGTAACCATAGATGGCGACAAGGCGATTTGGGCCAATAAATGGATGGCTGCGGGTAATGAAATCGAGTGGAATATGCTCCATTACGATGTGCAGTTGATTGGTGGTATGGTGTTACATGAGGGAAAAGTGGCTGAGATGGCTACTGGTGAAGGTAAAACTTTAGTGGCAACGCTTCCTTCTTACCTCAATGCTCTGGCAGATCGTGGGGTACACATTGTAACGGTAAACAACTACTTAGCAATTCGTGACTCAGAGTGGATGGCTCCTTTAATGGAGTTCCATGGCTTCTCGGTAGATTGTATCGATAAGCATGAACCACATTCGGATGAGCGTATGGCCGCTTACAACGCAAGTATCACCTATGGAACCAACAACGAATTTGGTTTCGACTACTTGCGTGATAATATGGCGAGAAAGATGCAGGAACAAGTACAGCGCAGGCATCACTTTGCCATGATTGATGAGGTGGACTCGGTATTGATTGATGATGCACGTACGCCACTCATCATCTCAGGACCTGTTGAGAAAGGCGATGAGCATGAGTACTATGATTTCAAACCTAGAGTAGCCAAGCTGTACGAAGTACAACGTAAGTTGACGCAGAGTTACTTGAATGAGGCTAAAAAACACATTAAAGAAGGAAATAAAGAGGAGGGTGGTTTGGCCTTGTTCCGAGCTTATCGTGGTTTGCCTAAAAGTAAGCCTTTAATCAAATTCTTGGGAGAAACAGGCATGAAGCAAATCATGCAAAAAACAGAGAACTACTACCTCCAAGAAAACTCGAAATACATGCCTGAGGCCGATGAGCCTTTGTACTTTACCATCGATGAGAAAAATAATAGCGTAGATCTTACCGAAAAAGGATTGGATTTTCTAACCGCTTCTGGTGAAGATCCCAACTTTTTTATTCTTCCTGATATCGCCGTTGATTTGGATAAGGTGGATCAAGATAGCGCATTATCGGATCACGATAAAATCGAGAAAAAAGATAAGATCATTCAAGATTATACCACGAAAACGCAGCGAATTCATACGGTTAACCAATTGCTGAAAGCTTACACCATGTTCGAAAAAGATGTGGACTACATCATTGTCGATTCAAAGGTGAAGATTGTGGATGAGCAAACGGGTCGTGTGATGGAAGGCCGAAGATATTCGGATGGTTTGCACCAAGCCTTGGAAGCGAAGGAAAATGTGAAAGTGGAGGATGCTACCCAAACGTATGCAACCATTACGCTGCAAAATTACTTCCGTATGTACCACAAGTTGGCAGGTATGACGGGTACCGCAGAAACGGAAGCGGGTGAGCTTTGGGAAATCTATAAATTAGATGTGGTGGTTATTCCTACCAATAAGCCCATTGTGCGTGCCGACCGCGAAGATTTGGTGTATAAAACCATGCGTGAAAAATACAATGCGGTAGTAGATGAGATTCAGGAAATGGTGAAACAAGGCCGACCAATCTTGGTGGGTACGACTTCGGTAGAAAATTCCGAAATCTTGAGTCGTTTATTGAAAATGCGGGGTATTGAACACCAAGTATTGAATGCAAAGCAACATGCGAAGGAAGCAGATGTCGTTGCAGAAGCAGGTAAGCCTGGCACGGTAACCATTGCAACCAACATGGCTGGTCGTGGTACAGATATTAAACTCGCACCTGATTCTAAAGAGGCAGGCGGTTTGGCTATCATTGGTACAGAACGACATGAATCTAGGCGTGTAGACCGCCAGTTGCGTGGTCGTTCGGGTCGTCAAGGTGATGTGGGTAGCTCGCAGTTCTTTGTGAGTTTGGAAGATAACTTGATGCGTCTTTTCGGTTCTGATCGTATTGCCCGAGTAATGGACCGCATGGGATTGGAAGATGGAGAAGTCATTCAACATTCATTAATTACCAAATCTATTGAACGTGCTCAGCGTAAAGTAGAAGAAAATAACTTCGCCATTCGTAAGCGTTTATTAGAATATGACGATGTGATGAACTCACAACGTGAAGTGATTTACACGCGAAGAGCCAATGCATTGGATGGAGAGCGATTAGAGTTGGACTTAATGAATAACTTCTACGATGTTTGTTTGAGCATTGTGGAAAGTACACATGGCGATTTTGATGGCTTCAAATTAAATATTTGGCAAACATTAGGCATGGATACGCCATTCGACGAAGCCAAATTTGAGAAGGAAGGCATTGAGCAATTGGCCGATGAACTATATGATATTGCCTATGCGCGCTACAAAGAAAAAGGGAAGCGATTAGTAGAGACCGTGATTACTCCTGTGGTGAAGCAAGTATATGCTGCTAACGAAGCACAGGCCGAAGAAGTACATTTACCCGTTCCGTTTACCGATGGATCCAAGCAACTCGTCATTCCTGTCAACTTGGCTAAAGCATTCCATTCGGAAGGTAGAGATATCATCAAGGAGATGGAGAAAGCCATTACCTTGGCAATTATCGACCAAAACTGGAAAGAGCATTTACGGGAGATGGATGATTTGAAACAACAGGTTCAAAATGCCTCTTACGAACAAAAAGACCCACTCTTGATCTATAAATTTGAAGCCTTAGATTTATTTAAGAGCTTTATTTCGAGTGTGAGCTACGATATCGTTTCTTTCTTATCAAAATCTACGGTTCCAGTTCAAGAATCATCTGAGTCAGACATTAAAGCGGTTCGCCAGCAACAACAACGACAGCGCAAACCAAAATACTCAGAGAATAAAGCAGAATCAGAATCTGCGTTAGCTGGAAGAAATGAGAAAATGGCAGGTGTTGCGGCAAATGCGAAAAAGGATGTGAGTATTACCAAGCCGATTAGCACACGAAAAATTGTAGGAAGAAATGAGAAAGTCACCGTAAGGTATCCCGATGGTACCATGAAGAAAGGAGTGAAATTCAAGACGGTAGAACAGGATGTCCGAAATAATAAATGTGTGCTTGTAGAAGAATAAACCTTCAAAGTAAACGATGAGACCCATTCTCATCGTTTACTTTTTGTATAATCTATGCTATTCGTTTTTATCTAAAATAAAGAGATATGCTAAAGAAGCAGTTGCCTTTTTTAATGCTTTGGATGCTTGTTATGGCGTGTAAAACTACTCAACCAGTAATTACAAACCCAAAGGACAAAGACATGAATGGAGGGGGTACTGATAAATCAGATACCACCATTAAATCGATGGGAGTAGATTCAGATATTAGCAAATTCAGAATTACGTATGATTTGGATAATGCTTATGAAGAGTTTGGGGCACCAAAAATTATTAAAAAGGTAGACAACTCCTCAAATGAGCCAAAAAGTAAAAACATCACTTCTAAAGAACATGTAAATGATGCTTTAGAGAAGAAGTTAAATCAGATTAGGTACCTCAATGGCGATATTGATAAAACAATGGGCTATCGAATTTTAATCTACTCAGGGCATGATATTGATAAGGCAAGGGAATATCACAGTGAATTAAAAGTTGTTTTGTCAGGTACTGCGCATGCATCTGAATTGGATTATAATCCACCAAATTATACAGTGAAAACAGGAAAATTTATCTCTAAGTTTAACGCGCACGAGCTGTATACCGAATTGAAAAAAGATTTTCCCCGTGCCATTGTCGTAAAAGAGGAAATTAGCTTTAAGCGCTCCAAATATATTATTGACTAATTTCATCATTAATACGAATAGCGTAAGAGTCATCCTGAATAGTGAATTCGGAATGACTCTTATTTTTTGCTTAAATATGTTTGATGAGACGCTTAAAACCATCTAAATTTAAGGCTTTGTCTGAAATTTACGGATGCCCATAAATGCTGGAACAGTTGCTTTATAGAGAAGATGCGCCCTTACTATTCACGAATGGAATATTTTGGGTGTTTTTTGGTGGATTAATCCTCTTCTACCAATACAATTCTTCCAAAATTACTACCAGAAACTACTTTCTATTAGCATTTAGCCTGTATTTCTATTATTTATCGAGTGGCTACTACTTTCTATTACTTATTTTTTCCACCATTGTCGATTACTACATCGGAAAGGCCATTTATGAATCCGATGATCAAAGAAAGCGAAAATGGCTAGTGGCGCTTAGCGTATGTGTAAATTTAGGTGTGCTCAGCTATTTTAAATATGCTTATTTCTTTACAGATACGTTTAACAGCATTTTCCTCACCGAACTACGAACGACCAATATCATAGCAGTGGTCATCAATTTTTTATTTAGTGCAGACTTTGACGTTTTTAGTATCTTCTTACCTGTAGGAATTTCATTTTATACCTTCCAAACCATTAGTTATTCTGTTGATATTTATCGGAAGCAAGTAAAGCCTGTAAATAACCTCTTAGACTTTGGATTTTATGTGAGCTTTTTCCCGCAATTGGTAGCAGGGCCAATTGTACGCGCTGCTAATTTTGTTCCTCAAATCTATCAACCATTTAGATTGACAGAAGTAGAATATAGTCGGGGGATTTACCTGATATTGGTAGGGTTAATTAAGAAAATCTTTATTTCCGATTACATCTCTATCAATTTTGTTGATCGTGTATTCTCTGAACCTTTATCCTATTCAGGTTTTGAGAACTTAATGGGCGTATATGGCTATGCTTTGCAGATTTATTGTGATTTTTCTGGTTACACAGATATTGCCATTGGCGTTTCGTTATTATTGGGTTTTCGATTGCCATTGAACTTTAATTCCCCTTATAAAGCGGAGAGTATTACCGATTTTTGGAGGCGATGGCACATTTCCTTATCGTCTTGGTTGCGTGACTACCTTTACATTTCGATGGGAGGAAATCGAAAAGGGCGTTTGTTGACCTATGTATTTTTACTCATCACCATGTTGTTAGGAGGGTTATGGCATGGCGCACATTGGCGATTTATTTTGTGGGGCGCTTTACATGGAGTGGCCTTAGCATTACATAAAGTTTGGATGGAAGTGTTTAAAACGAAAGGTAAAAAGCAATCTTGGTTTTATAATTTCATGTCGGGGGCAATAACCTTTCACTTTGTATGCTTCTGTTGGATTTATTTTAGGGCAGAAAATATGCTTGTCGCGCAGCAAATGCTTACGCAAATGGGAACCGCATTTCATCCTGAGTTGATTTTTGAAATCTTGTCAGGATACAGTAATGTGTTTCTCATTATGGCATTTGGCTATTTTACCCATTGGGCACCCAACAACTGGAAAGAATACTTACAAGTTTCCTTCAAAAATATCCCCGATTTTGCCAAAGCAACCTTAATTGTATTGGTCGCTTTGATCTTATATCAGTTAAAAACAGCAGGTAGTCAGCCTTTTATTTATTTTCAATTTTAGTTGCATCTCATGTTGCTTGCAGCTCGTGAATTTGCCATGCAGGGTTTAAATTAAAAGCTTGTGTTTGCTCATCACATTTGTCTTTATATTGCCCATAGATGGTTTTAGCGATGGGTAACTCCTGAATACGTACCCATTTTCCTGGGCGTTGGACTAGAATCATCGGAACGGATTGCTTTTGTGCTTCAATACCGAGCCAGATATCTCCCATATTAGGCAGCTTGCAGCTGTCGTAGTTGAAATCTAAGGTAGTGCTATGCCATGCTGTTAAGCAGGTATGCAAGATATGTACAATACGATCTTTTTCATTATTTTGATAAATATGCCAGCTACTTTGTCTATCGGAATAGAAATGTTTTACCTCTGGTTTCATAATGTATCCACCAGCACCTACTACAGCTTTTCTGTCATACTTTTCAATTTTGTCGATCATGTGCCACACGTAGTTTTTGGGGTATAGGCAATCATCATCCAAAGAGAAAAAATAGAAATCTTTTTCATCTATTTTATTTAAGCCATAGAATTTGCCCGCATCGCCCATATTGGTGTTTTCTTGTTTGCTCAGATAAGGCACAATTTTGCCATAATCGTTTATCCAATCGGGTATTTCATCAAAGTCGTTAAAGAAGATGAATAGTTTATCTACTTGTTGAATGATGCTTCTAACAGTGGCTTTGAGGATATGACTTCTATTGGGAATTGTTGCCATTCCTGCGTAAATCTTTGGCAGTTCTACTGAATGTAAAGGTTCGGTGCCTCTAATTTTAGGATTCATTTTTGATTCTTCGCCCACATGATCCACCAATATTTCCGTCACCTGATACATGGCATCTGTTCGATGATGAAAATGTTCGGAGATTTGATTACCTACTCCTGTTGAAAGATGAGGCTGATGTGCCCAACGATTAGGATGAATCGGTTTTACTTGCCAATCTAAACACCTGAAAAATCGACTGGAACAAATAAAGAACATATCTACCCATTGTGTTTTTAAGTAACGATGTCCATCAAAAACGTGTAATTCAGGAAAGGTACGCGTCCAAACGGTTTTGCCTAACCGATGAGAGTCAAGCAAGAGGTTTAAAGATATTTTTTTAGGATTTTTTAGGTTTTCCCAAGCATGAACGGCTTTTTTAATGAAGTTGGGTTTCAGCTCAAGGTCATCGGGCATTTGGATAAAATAATCTGCCTCAATCTTTTTTGCCTCAGCCCACAATAGGTTGACTGTTTTCCAATATCCTTTTTTCCCATTTCCTAATACGGCATCATCTACCACAACACACGTGATGGCAAAGTCATTTTGCTCCGACTGGAGTTGTTTGAGCATGTGAGCGAGCAACTTTTCTCGTTTATAGGTAGTAATGAGAATAGCTACTTTTGGTTTGGAGGCAGCATGATCTCCCCATTTATGGATAGTAAGGTATTCAGGAGTATCCATATTTATTTTCGAATTTGTAATATGTTGATTTGATATCGGTGCTACTGGTACATCTGTAGGCTTTGGTATGGGACTATGGAGTAGCGTAGGTGAAATAAATACATCCCAATCGTTACCCATAAATGTTTTAAGCTCATTTGTTCTAATCGGTTGCCATGCGCCATCACCTGTACGCTTTGGGCTTGTATTATTGCTGTGCATGGTAGCCACATAAAATTGGCAATCCTTATGTGCTACAAACGAGTTGAGTTGACGAGAGAGTATGAAGGGAGTATCAGAGGCTTCTTGGATATCGGGAAAAGGAGCGGCTGACCAAAACGCTTTCGTATAAAGCAATGAGCCACCAGCCAACCAATCTTTTTTCATTGTTGGCGGAAATTTATATATCCAAGATTTACCTGTTTTCGGTTCGTGATAATAGATATTATTAATACCACATACCATTGCATTGGCTGCTAGTAACTCTTGAACCTGGTAGCTAATTCTGTGAGGGGCCATCCAATCATCATCATCCCAATGCATGATGAGCTTGCCTTTACTTTGCTCAACGCAAAAGTTTCGCTTGTTCCCCAGCGTCATTCTATGAGGAATTTTTATATACCTAATAGCTGGATGAGTAGGAATAATTTTCTCAAGGCTACCGTCTTCATTATCTACAATTAGCAATTCCTTATTTGCATAAGTCTGACGAAGAAAATAATGAATTGCTCTGGGAATGAAATGCCTTCTTTCCCAAACTGTAGGCATCATACATGAAACAAGAGGCAAACTGACTTCACTCATAACTCAGGATTTTAATTTGAAAAATTAATGAGGAATTTGTGCCCTTAAGAGTTTTTCATACCCCTCAATAAGTTTTTTCAAGCCTTGGGGAGATTCGTCTGGTGTGATTTTTATATCCAAATATCCCATAGGCGATTTGTCTTTTCCTTTATCATCATCACTACTAGGTGGAGAACTTTGAGATGAATTCGAATTAGAAAATTGAACAACAGGTTTGCCATTTATCATCATTACCTCTAGTCCCATGCGCATATTCAGCTCTTCTACTTTAGATGCTGTTAAAGGCACTAATGTGATTAAAGGGACTTTAATATCCACCATCTTTATCCCTTCGTTAGTCTGTTTGGGATATTGGATAGTGACCATTTTAGGCTTTAACTTGCCAAAATCGAGCAGGTTATTTTTCCCAAGTGGAGGTGTCTCTTGATGTTGTTTTATAATCAGATTCAAATCACTCAGCGTATCCGACAATCTGCTGATGTCTTCAAGCTTAAAGAATAAGTTAGTAAAATTTTCATCGGCTACTAAATAGAGCCGCTCAAGCAGTAAATCCACTTGATCTAATAAAGCTTGATGAATAACCCCACTTTTAATACTCTCTTCAAGCTTCACCAATGCAGTGAAAAGAGCAGCAGAAGGATTTTTTTGGGGCTGAGTGTAACTGGCCGTAATATCTTTTGCGGCAGTTAGTAAATTATCAGCAGCAAGTTTTAAGTCTTTATCTTCTGATAAAGAATAAATTTGATCTGGATTACTTTTTGGGTTCGCTTTAGGTGGATCAACAGGTTCAAAAAACTTGCTAATAAACTCCAAATGTTGCTCTTTAATGGTGTCGTTGGCTCCAATAATAGCTTTTTGAAGAGTTCGAATTAAATTTTCTAATTCGATCATAATCTCTAAAAGTTAGGCTTTTTGCTGCTAGGCTTATTAATTTCTTTTTTCATTTTTTCAAATTGGTTCATTGCTGATTGAACGGTTCCCATACTATCTTCAGCAAGACCTATGGCTGCAAAACATTTTGGACAAGAAAACTTTACGCCTTGTAATAATTGATACGTATCAAATATGATAGGTGTACTACAAATAGGACAGGGTAATGTTTGTTGGTTATTATTCACAATGATAAGTGTTTAGGTAAAAGAAATTACTGGTTAGATTGATCTTCATTAGTAGGATAAATGGCCTTTGAATAATAATTGATTAAAGACTTTAACCCATTAGAAAGCGGTATCGTATCGATCTCTACTTTCATGCTAATGGTCTCCTTTTCAGAGGTAGTATCTTTAGTATCTGCTTTTTCACTTACTTGTCCTTTTGGAGAAGAATGTGAAGAATAGTAGCCATGAAGTGCAATAGTTGAATCTTTGGATGCATTACTACCACTACTACTGGTTTGGTCACCCTCCTGTTTTTGATCATCATTGACACGTGAATGCGTTAACTCAAACCCAAAATCAAGATTAACTTTAGTGATAGACAGGTTATTAATGGGGATTAACGTAATCAACGGCATGAAAAACTGCATACTATGGTGTTTCACAGGGTCTGGATTATCATCCTTATGGTGATCTTCAACAATTGCTGAGCGTGTAAGCGTTAAAGGAATTAGTACTGGCGTATAGATATCTCCATCTTGACTTTTCGAAAAACAAATATCAAGAATATATTCTACCTGTTTTTTAGAAAGATCTGCATTGGCAGAAGCGATCGAATGCAATGGAGCACTAATTAGGCTTTCTATTTGCAGGCCATGAAAATCAAATTCATTATCTTCAGCTGACATGATACTAATTTAAAAATCAATCATTGAGTAATTCTTTACTCGTTGATTAAATACTTTGTAAACGATGTTATTAATATGGAATATCAAAAGTGAGGGTTGAAATGTACAACCCTCACAATGTGGATTAAAACTCACCTGAGTTATGAACCAAGTTTAATTGGCTCAATAGCTTTACTGTAAGCTTCAATAATGGTGTTTACTCCTTTAGGCAATGGAATCTGCCCAGCGTGAACATGTACAGTATACTTTGCCGAGTTCTGTTTTTGATAATGTGAGTTAAAACTTGATTGATCAGTCTTGTCGTAACTAGCATTACCTTTAATAGTAGCAGAAACAGGTCCCCATCCAACTTTAACTTCCCAAGAAGCTGATGCTTTGATATTTTCCTTCGTAGATTTACTGTGATCTTCACTATAGCTTGAAGAAACATCCATTTCGAATGTGATGTTCACTTCATCTACAGCTAATGAATTCAAAGGAATAATAGTCAGTAAAGGAAGATTGATGTTGGTAGTAACCTGCTGTACTACTGTTTCTGTACTTGGTGGTGAACCCGTACCAGCAGGAGTGATTACCCCCCTTGTTATCGCCAAGTTGATCATAATTGGCGTGTAGTTGAACTTAGGAGGAGAGAAAGGCTGCGGAGGCGAACCTTCGTACATCTCAGTCTTGTAAAAACAAGTGTCTAACATGAACTTGGTTTGCGTAAGAGCCATCGCAGCATTTGCATCGGCAGCAGCGTTTAACGGACCGCCAATAAGAGAGTTCATCGGTAGCCCAGTAAATTGTTGGGCCATCGAGACTAACGCAGTTTCAGCCATGGTGCTTTAAAGTATTTAAGTTTTGTAAGCAATGGTGCTTACTCAAATATAAGGAAATGAGAAAGTGTAAGTCAAGGAAAAATTTGAATTTATTTACATACAAATAAATGCCTGATTTGACTTAGCTAATGCGTATGAAAATGGATTAGCTAGCCTTTGTATTAGCTGTATTTTCTTGTTTTTGAGTTAGTTATAGTGTGCGGAGCTAGAATAACCGAACAAAAGCTACAATAAAAGGAGAGGCGATGAGTAGTCCATCAAAACGATCTAAGAAACCGCCATGACCTGGAATGGATTTTCCAGAATCTTTAATCCGAATACTTCGCTTAAATAACGATTCTACCAAATCGCCATAGGTTCCAGCAACTGCAATAATCACGGAAATACTCACCCATTTCCATAAAGGCAATACACCAAAATAAAAAGAGACAGCAACGCCAATTCCAACTGCTAAAATGCCACCACCAATACTTCCTTCCCAAGTCTTTTTAGGAGATACGCGTTTGAATAACTTTCTATGACCAAAGTTTTTACCCGCAAAATAAGCACCAGTATCATTGGCCCAAAGGATGAATAAAGCGCCGAGTAAAATCTCAAAACGATATTCTCCTTGATAAAAAACGGCTAGGTTCATTAAAGCAAATGGCACACCTACGTAAATAATTCCGAGAAAGGTAAAGGCAATATTGGCAAAAGGACTTTTGTCTTTTTTGATGTAAAGTTTAATGAGGTATACTGCTGATAGGGCAACAAATATCAATAGGTAATATTGTGTGTCGAGTATGCCTTTGGCAATAAAAAAAGTGAGTCCATAAATAAACAAACTGCTCAACGTGCCATAAGTCTTTAATGGCAAGTTTCCATCTAAGCCCAATAGTTTATAAAACTCTAGGCAAGAAAACATGCAAATCAGGAAAAAGACGATAAAGTACGTCCATTCGGTATAGATGATGGCTGTTAAAAGAAA
The DNA here is from genome assembly GCA_049600855.1 of Flammeovirgaceae bacterium. Taxonomy (GTDB): domain Bacteria; phylum Bacteroidota; class Bacteroidia; order Cytophagales; family Flammeovirgaceae; genus JBMYQA01. The sequence goes on from JBMYQA010000146.1 coordinate 11,318, forward strand.
AGCGCCTCCTACTAGTGCAGTGATGATACGCTGGGTAAGTTCTGGTAAATTATTAAAAGCCGATCTCATCCTGAATAATTTTTAATGCAGGTATTACATCCTGACGATCCACATAAACTTCCAATTCCCCAAAATTGTTGTAGGCAGTGAACTTTTTGTTGATAATAAAGGCTTGTAAACCTCTATATTCAAGAGTCATTCGAACTAATTCGGCTCTAAAATCATTTTCAGAACTAAATACTTTTCGCCACTTTTTCAATTACAATTGGGATTTTCTCTGTTGCAAAATATAGAAAAAGAATGAAATCACCACTTTCGGTACACTACAAAGCAGTAAAAGCAAGATAATTAACGAATTACAACAAGAATTAGTACTTTAAGCGAGGAAGCTTAAAGACATTTAAGTTGAAGGTAAGCACCTTCAACTAGCTCAGCTATTTTTTTCAAAATCGACAAAAAATGTCGATTTTGAAGAAAAATCTGTTAGCTATTCAAGACTTCTTAGCCTTGAATTTCATCAGGAAAAAGTTGCCTAAAAAAGTCAAGAGTATATTTCCAAACAATCTCTTAGGCTTCCTCCTTCCGCTCTTCTAAGAGCTTTTTGAGCTCAAATAACTCATCTCTCAATTGAGCAGCTTCCATAAATTGTAATTCTTTCGCTGCTTTTTCCATTTTCTTTTGCGTATCCGCAATCAGCTTTTCGAGTTGTTCATCAGCCATATAGGAAACTACAGGGTCAGCAGCTATACTAGCGGGGGTTTGAGGTTCTACGTAATATTGTTTTGCATCTTTCTTAGAGTCAGCCACGCTGGTTTGTTCCATAATAGCTTCTTTACTTTTAGAAAGACCTCTAGGCGTGATATTATGTTCGATATTGTATTCTTGCTGAATTTTTCGCCTCCTGTTCGTTTCATCGATAGCGGCTTGCATGGAGTCCGTAATCTTATCGGCATACATGATGACACGGCCATTGACATTTCGAGCAGCACGACCAATGGTTTGGATGAGTGAACGCTGATTTCGTAAAAAACCTTCTTTATCGGCATCCATAATAGCAACTAGACTTACCTCAGGTAAATCTAAGCCTTCTCTTAACAAGTTTACCCCAACAAGCACATCAAAAACACCCAACCGTAATTCCCGCAAAATCTCAACACGATCTAACGTTTTTACCTCAGAGTGAATATAACGCGTCTTAATATTGATGCGCTCTAAGTATTTTGTAAGCTCTTCAGCCATACGTTTGGTGAGCGTAGTAATCAATATGCGGTCGCCTTGCTCAATGGTATTATCAATTTCTTCTAACAGATTATCGATTTGATTCACACTTGGGCGCACCTGTATTTCAGGATCAAGCAAGCCTGTTGGACGAATAATTTGCTCCACCACAATCCCTTCTGTTTTATTGAGCTCAAAATCGCCAGGGGTTGCACTGACATAAACGACCTGATTAGTCATTTGCTCAAATTCATTAAAAGTTAGTGGGCGATTATCTAAAGCAGAAGGCAAGCGGAAGCCAAAATCAACTAGGTTTGTTTTTCTGGATCGGTCACCTCCCCACATGGCTCTTACTTGCGGAAGCGTTACATGGCTTTCATCAATCACCATTAAGTAGTCATCAGGGAAATAATCCAATAAGCAGAAGGGACGTTGCCCCGCCGTTCTTCGGTCAAAATAACGAGAGTAATTTTCAATTCCAGAGCAATAACCTAGCTCACGCATCATTTCCAAATCAAACTCAGTTCGTTCCTTAATGCGCTGACTTTCCATGTAGCGGCCTTCTTTTTCAAAGAACTTAATTTGACTCACCAAATCATCTTGAATTTCATAGATGGCTTGGTGCATGGCTTCTTTGCCTGTTACGAAAAGGTTGGCAGGGAAAATACTAATGATCTGCTCATCGGAAATGCGTTTTCCTGTTGTGGGAATAATGCGTTGAATGCCTTCAATCTCGTCTCCCCAAAAATATACGCGATAGGCAAAATCAGCATAAGCAGGATAAATATCAACTGTATCTCCTTGAACTCTAAAGTTTCCGCGCTTAAACTCAGCCGTCGTTCGGCTGTATAAAATATCTACTAAAGAAAATAAAAACTGATTACGAGGAATAACTTGCCCCACTTCCAATCGAACGATATTTTTTCCAAATTCATCAGGATTGCCAATACCATAAATACAGGATACAGAGGCTACTACAATCACATCTCTTCGGCCAGTAAGCAAGGAAGAGGTAGCGGCGAGTCGTAACTTTTCAATCTCATCGTTAATTTGGAGGTCTTTCTCAATGTACGTATCGCTGGTTTGGATATAGGCTTCAGGTTGATAATAATCGTAGTAAGAAATGAAATATTCCACTGCATTCTCAGGAAAAAACTGTTTGAATTCCCCATAAAGCTGTGCCGCCAAAGTTTTATTATGACTTAATACTAAGGTAGGACGATTCAATTCGGCAATGACATTAGCGATAGAAAAGGTTTTTCCTGAACCTGTAGCCCCCAATAATACTTGAGCAGGTTCGTCATTTTCGATGCCCTTCACCAGTTGTGCAATAGCGGTGGGCTGATCGCCTGTAGGCTGAAACTTGGAGGTTAACTTGAATTGCATAGTGAATTAGTATTTAGCTTCAAATTTACTAAAATAGTTTGTAAAATGAGCTGATTTAATTTATTTTAGTATGTATTTGTTTAAAAAATGAGTATTTTTCAAAACTGAAACGATTAAAATGTAATTTAAAGCCATGATGTTAGAACCATTAAAAACAGAAGAAGATTATAAGAAAGCCATCAAACAATTAGAATTACTTTTTGATGCTGCTCCAAATACAGCGGATGGGAAAATTGCTGAAATACTCACCTTTCTGATTGAGAATTATGAATATGATTCTATGTCGACTTCAAATCTATCGAACACGACTCATGCGAGGCAGCATTTTCGTTAAAAATGCGC
>JBMYQA010000147.1:0-14216 GCA_049600855.1 Flammeovirgaceae bacterium
CACCATGATCACCTTAGAAGATAATGGAATCGGCATTCCTGCCGAATTGGGGAATAAGACATTTGAAATGTTTATAAAAGGTACTGAAAAATCGGAAGGCGCAGGTTTAGGCATGTATGAAGCCAAAGTGATTGTAGAAGAAAGGTTTGGAGGTAAAATCTGGCTTAAAAGTTTTGGGACAAGCGAACTTACTCAAATTGGAATTATTTTACCTTTTATGGATGAATAAATACAAAACAAGGAAATCGAATTTCGATTTCCCTGAGTAGCGGTATAAATATGCTTAATAAAATTTTCTAGGATTTATTTCTAAATCAATCTCTTTTCACAGCTATTGAAATGCCCCATTTGGTAGCTTTCATGCTTATGACAGCGTTCTAGTATAAAACCCCTATGCATGTTGAAAAAAATGGTGTGTTGTGAATTTGATATCACAACACACCATTTTTAGAAAAGAGAAACTAATTTACGGTTCTCTATCTCATCAACATTAAAGAACCTTGCGTTTCCTCTGTTACTAATTCTCCTTTTCTTTTTCCAGTATAAATGGCTTTGTAGAGGTAGTTACCTACAGGAGCTTGCTTTCCTCCAATGGTGCCGTCCCAACCTTGGTCAATGTCTTGGGTTTGAAAAATCACCTTACCCCAACGGTCAAAAATAAAGAAGTTGTAAGCAACAATGCGGGAATATACCGGTGTAAACCTTGGGTTAATTGCCGTAGAGGTGGCTAAAAATGCATTTGGGAAGAGGATTTGGAAGTCACAAGGGTCAGTAACCGTTACGCTTGTACTTTGTTCACAGCCATTGCCATCTTTAACCGTAACGGTATAAGTCCCTTCTTGAGTGACAATACGATCAGCATCAATGGAGCCATCATCCCAAAGGTACTCATCGAACGAACCTGCACTTAGCGTAGCTTGTTCCGTATCACAATCTAGCTCTGCATCGGGGATACTTGGTTTCGGAAGCGCAAAAATTTGGGTAATTTGAACTTCATCGCTGTTTTTACAACCATTTGCATCTTCTACTTCTACCGAGTACGTGCCAATGGCATTCGCCTCGAAGGTTTGATTGCTCGAACCATCTTGCCACGTGTATCTGCTAAATCCTGCACCCGCATCAAAAGTAGTGGAGGCATTTTCGCAAATGCCTAAGTCAAGACCTAGATTTACGGTAGGCAATTCGAATATCCGATTGATGCTTACTGAACCTGAATTTTCGCAGCCATTTGCATCAGTTACTGTTACCATATAGGTATCAGGAGTAGTTGCTGTGAAGGTCAGCGTTTGATCTGTGCCTATGGTAGACATCGTTCCCGAAGTTTTCGTCCAACGATACGCAGTAAAACTGCCAGCATCTAAGGTAATAGCTGTTCCTGTACAGACTTCTTGATCTGCGCCTAAATCTACAGTAGGTAAGCTAAAGAAGGTAAAATCAATTTCATCATTGGCTGAACAATAAGCATTACTGACGATGACGCTGATGGGAGCCGTCATGTCTTTATCTACGGTGATTTTTTGATCTTTCGAGCCTGTAGACCAAGTGTATTCAAACGTAGAAAAGGTATTCCCAGCGTCTAATTCGAAGGTCTGATTGTCACAGAGACTTACATCAGCGCCTAAATCTACGACAGGTTGCGGATGAATCGTAACATCAATCGTATCGCGATTGATACAAAAGTTATCGTCTACTTCTACCCAATATTGCCCTGTGGTACTTACCGCTAAAGTTTGCTCACCAGAATTGTCTGACCAAGTATAGCCTGCTCCAGCATTTTGAGCATCTAATAAGAAGTTTTCGCCATCGCAACCATTAATGTCATCGCCTAAGTTGACAACAGGCAAATCGCGTACGGTAATGGTCAGGGTATCAAAGTCATCGCAATAAGGGTTTTCCAGCTTGAGCCAGATATCAAATGTTCCCGCTGTTGTAGCAATAAAATCAATCGTTGAGCTGGTTGCACCAGTAGACCAAGTAGGTGTAAAAGTTGTAGTAGGGTCGCCTAAGGTAATGGTATCACCCATGCAAAGTGTGATATCATTTCCCAGTTGAGCATCTGGTCGAACAACGAAGGTAGCTTCGAGTGTATCAGCGTCTGAACAAGTACCATTGTCTATGTTTACCCAATATTGTCCAGTTTGATCAATCGTTAAGGTATCAGCAGTTGAACCATCAGACCAAAGGTAAGTTACACCCGTATTGCTAGGAGGAATGAGTGTAAATGTAACACCTTCACAGGCTGTTAAATCATTTCCTAAATCTGCCACTGGAGTTTCAAGTACAGTTATTTTTATGCTGTCACGATCTTCACAAGTGCCATTTTCTAAACTTACCCACAGATCAGATTCGCCAGCGGTAGTCGCAACAAAGGTAATTTCTTGGGTAGTGGCTCCTGTAGACCAAGTTGGATTAAACCCAGGATTGCCCGCATTTAAAGTTACTTGATCACCAATACAAAGAGATAAATCTGCACCCAAGTCGATGGTAGGAGGGGCAACAAAAGCAACCGTTACGGTATCGGAATCTGAACATGCTCCATTATCAGCGGTTACCCAATATTGGCCTGCAACAGTCACTTTCAACGTAGATGCTGTTGAGTTATCAGACCATAAATACGTAGCGTTGGCATTGGTAGCGTCTAAAGTAAGGGTATCTGATCCACAAACCGTGGTATCTATTGGAAAGCTTACTTCAGGAGTTGGCTTGATATTGATTTCTACGGTGTCAGCACCTTGGCAACCATTATTCGAAACGATCAACCATACAGGTTCAACACCTACATCGTGGGTGGGACTAAATGTAATTTCTCTGGTGGTTTCACCTGTAGACCAAGTGTACGAGGTAGCTGGTCGGTTACTGCGCAGGGTAACGGACTCATTCGCACAAATCGAAGTGTCATTTCCAATGGAGATGGGATAGTCGTTTAGACTTTGTGTAATGGTGATTCCATCTGTTGTTGAACAGGGCACTGCTCCAGGGTCATTAAAGTTACTCATTACTACTTCATATAAACCTGGCTCGGTGACGATGTAAATCGTATCGGTTGCTCCTGATATCACACGCTTATCTTTGAACCACCTGTAATCAAATCCATCATTAAGGGGTACGGTTAAAGTGACTGTATTGTCACAGGTGATTACATTATCTGATGCTGTAATGCTTATTTCACAGTCTTGAGCGAAAGAGATATGAGCAAGAAAGCAAAAAAGTAAGAGGGGTAGGTGTCTTCTCATATATGGCTACATTTTTCCAACTGCAAAAATACAAAATATAGGTAAGATACTTGTTAAAACAAACGAAAAATCCCCAACAACTGTTGAGGATTTTCTATGAATAGCCACTTTTTTTCTATAAATAGGTATATATGCGTAGGAAATAGGACGCATAACCTACTCTTCTTGTACTTCTTGGAGCTGCCCTTCGGTGAGGGCAACAATGCTAGATACTGCTGCATCTCCTGTAACATTTACTACTGTTCTACACATATCTAAAATACGATCTACTGGAAAGATGATGGCTATCCATGCTGGGTTCAATCCAACAGATTGTAATACGATAATCAACATAATTAGTCCTGCACTTGGCACAGCCGCTGCCCCGATGGATGCTAAAGTAGCCGTCAGTACGATGGTAAGTTGTTGCCCCAAACTGAGGTCAACCATGTGCAATTGAGCGAGAAAGATTACCGCAACCGCTTGATAGAGACTCGTTCCATCCATATTTACCGTTGCGCCAATCGGCAACACAAAACTCGATACTTCCTCCGATACCCCAAGTCGATCGTGAACGCAATCCATGGTAACGGGTAAAGTAGCGACACTGGAACTCGTAGAAAATGCCATCAATTGAGCAGGGCTAATGCCATTGAGGAAAAACTTATACGATTCAAAAAGTGATTTTCCCGTTCTTCTGCTAGAGATGATAGCCATTAATATCGGATAAAATCCAAAAATCATGAATACCAATCCGAGCACTACGACAATACTGTATCGGAGTAATGAAAGCAGAATTTCAAGAATGGCGTTAGGATCGTCACCAGCCATTTCAGCGAGTTTTCCGGCAAGTAGGGCAAATACAAAGAAAGGCGCACCTTCCATGACCAAATCTACCATTTTGAGGAAAATCTCATTGGCTCCATCTACAAATGCCGCAACGCCTTTTACTTTTTCTTGACCGACAATCACCATCGTAATGCCAAAAAATAATCCGAAAAAGATGACTTGTAGCATGAGCTTATTATCCTGTAGGGAAACAAATATATTAGATGGCACCATGTCTACCACAAATTGTAGCGGACCACTATCTTTCGTTTTTTGGGCATTTGCTAAGTTTTTGGTGAAAAACTCATTTTCCATTTGGTCTTTAAGCTTGAGCTTTGCCTTTTCAATCAAGTCGGCATACTGCGGATCATTGAGGTACGATTTTCCATCTAAGATCTCGACCCCTCTCGTATTTTGTACCCAAATCTCATAACTCAAACGATTTTCAATCAACAACTCTGGCGCAGTTCCTTTGCCGGGTTGTGCAATGTTTACCACCAATAAACCTACAGAAACGGCAGTCATCGTTGTAATGAGGTATAAACCAAGGGTTTTAATTCCCATTCTGCCCAGCTTGGTAGCATCAGAAAGATCAGAAATCCCTTTAATGATGGAAAACAGCACAAGTGGTACTGCTATGAGTTTCAATAAGTTAATAAAGATGGTCCCAAAAGGATTGATCCAATCTATGGTGAACTGGTTCCATCCCAAGCTACTTGAGATAAATGCCCAAATGACTCCAAGGACTAAACCGATTAATATTTTCCAATGTAAAGCTAGTTTTCCCATAAGTTTATATGCATAGCGGATTTAATAACAGGATGCAAGATAGGATTTTTGTATGAAAATAAGGTTAAGGATGGAAACAAGCCAATAATAATTACCTGAAGACTTCTTGATAAGGGCGTATTTACCTTGTTAATTCTTATGTAGTATTTTAGTTTTGCATAAGCAGTACTCTGTAAACTAAGTTTTTAATATTTCTGTGCTGTTCGTAGAGTTAGTGAAACATCCTCTAGGAACAGGAATCAAGTAAATCTTCCGATTTACGCTTGTGGCAAAATGTAAAAAAAACTTACTTTACAGTCTGAACAGAAATCACAAACACTAAAAAATCATGCAATATAATTCCAATATCCACAATCGGAGAACCATCCGATTAGCACATTATGACTATTCCCAAGCAGGGTATTATTTCCTAACCCTCTGTTGTCAAGATCGAGCCCATCAGTTTGGTAAAGTCATCCAAGGCCAAATGCAATTGAACCCCGCAGGGCAGATGATAAAGAAATGGTACCAAACATTACCCAATAAATTTCCCAATATCCAATGCCATGAAATGATTATTATGCCCGATCATTTCCATTGCATCATCGAAATTAAAAAAACCACCCCCCCCAAAAATATAGGAGCAGACCAACGTGTGAATGAAAAAGTAGGCACAGACCAACGTAAAAATAAAGTAGGGACAGACCAACGTGTCTGTCCAACAACCGACAATAAACATAAAATGACCCCAACGATAGGCGATATCATACAATGGTTCAAAACCATGAGCACCAACGAATACATCAGAGGAGTAAAACAAAAAGGTTGGCCCCGATTTAATAAAAGATTATGGCAACGCAATTATTACGAACACATCATCCGAAATGATCAGGCATTAGAAAACATCCGCAAATACATCATCAATAATCCAAAAAAATGGCAGGAAGACCGATCTGATCAATAATCCACCCACGGACACACAGCAACAAGTAAGGACAGACCAACGTACCTGTCTGTAAGGACAGACCAATGTGTCTGTCCAATTCAGTGTCTGTCCAATTCAACGTATCTATCCAACTTAGGGAATCATTGAAAATCCACCAGTTCCACATCAAATATAAGTCCCGCATTGGGGCCAATAACTGTTCCTGGTATTCCTCTAGTGCCATAACCAAGGTTTGGGGGAATGTAAAAAGTAGCTTTGGTTCCAATGTTGATTAACTGAAAACCAATTTGCCAGCCCTCAATCAAGTTATTGAGCTGAAAGGTGACATTATTGCCATTAGAAGAATCAAATTGCACCCCGTTGGTAAGTTTGCCTGTATACTTCACGGTTATGCTATTGGATAAAGAGGGACTACTACCAGTACCAGCTTCATGAACAACATAATACAGACCAGAAGGGTCTTGGGTAGCATTGATATTGAATGAATCTAAATATGCCTCTATGGTAATGGGTTGGTTACCACTAATGTCAGGAATATCAATACCGTCATCAAGACACGCACTAAATGCAAGTGGTAAAATAAGGATAATGAAAAGTCGGATAAGAATAGATTTCATAGCGATCGCTGTTTTTTGATAAAGAGTGCAAAAATAGATGAGTTTAGTACAAGAGACAAACGAAAGCTGTGGAGGTGACAAGTCTGAGTGGTTGGAAAACTTTCAAGCGAAGATTTTACTGAGCGGGTAAATGTATCGTATGGAAAAAGTGGATCCTACTGGACTCGAACCAGCGACCCCCGCCCTGTCAAGACGGTGCTCTAAACCAACTGAGCTAAGGATCCAATTTTAATGGGATTGCAAATCTATCATTTCCTCAGAAATAATTTCACAATCTCGCAATAAATCTCATTTTCTTAATCCAAGTACGGGCGAAAAACCTTTCGCCCACTCTCCTTACCCTCAAAAAAAATCCACACCAAATTTAGTTTGATGTGGATCAGCTAGGATAGTTGTCGATTTATTTTACGGCCTTTTGGGGCTCATTTTCATCTTTCGCATTGGATAAATCTTCCTTTTTAGGCGTGGCTTTTTTTCGATTTACCGTTCGTCGTTTAGGAGCTGGCGTGGCTTTTTTAACGACTGGCGCGTGGCCTTTAAACCCTTTCATGGAGTCGTATACACCCATTTGCTCCGCTACAAAGTCGAAAAGTCGCGTGGGTAATAAACCTCTCAAAATAGGCGCAACATTTACAATAGAAGGCGAACGGAGTAAGATATCATCCGCTTTAATGGCTTTGATGATTTGCTCGGTGATTTCATGAGGTTGTAGAATTGGAGTAAGCAAAGGTGATTTTACCCCATCAAACATGCCAGTATTAATGTAACTAGGCGTAACTGTCAGAATTTTCACCCCTGTTTTACCTCTTTCCATCTCCAATCGCAATGATTCCGACCAACCCAATACCGCCCATTTACTTGCAGCATATACAGACATTTTGGGATTAGGCACAAAGCTTGAAGCCGAAGCGATATTAATGATGTGTCCTCTTTTACGGTGAAGCATTTCAGGTAAAAACTCTAACGCAACATGCATTACGCCACTTGTATTAATATCTACCGTGCGTTTAATGTCTTCGTGAGTATGTGCCGAAAATTCTTTTCCAACTACGATTCCAGCATTGTTAAATAAAATATCTACAAAACCAATGTCTTCAAAAACGGTGTATGCAGCACTTTCAATGTCTGCCACATCTGAAACATCTACTTGGTAGGCATGTACGTCATATCCTTGAGCCCGAAATTCATGAACAGTTTCGAGCATCAGCGCTTTATTGATATCCCAAATAATGAGCCTGCGAGCCCCTTCTTCTAAACAGCTTTTTCCCATCAGCTTACCAATCCCACTAGCCCCTCCAGTTACCAATATCGTTTTTCCTTTGATTTGTGTCATGTATAGTCACGGTTTATTGGAAATAAAACAAGAAGTATGCTTGCATACTAATTTTACAAATATATAACTATTCTACAGATGAAAATCCATCTTTCAACAAGAAAGTTAGCAAAAGCTTGGTATGAATTGCATATAATTATAAAAAGCGCTACCTTTGCACGTAAATCAGGAATCCAAGCGAACAGGGGGCACAGCTCCCTGTTTTATTTTATCAATACACTGAGTAATATGGACTTAAAAAAGCTGGTTTGGGAGTGCACTGAGGGTTTTTTACCAGATGAATCCATTTTTGTAGTAGATGTAAAGGTGTCTTCAAAAAATGCATCGCACATTCGCGTTATTCTCGATGGTGATCAAGGAGTTAGTATTGATCAATGTGCGAGTATCAGTCGGCAATTGGGGCATTATTTGGAAGAAAATGATGTGATGGATCATGCTTACAACTTAGAAGTGTCTTCGCCTGGAGTAGATTATCCCTTACAACACTTAAGACAATATCAGAGTAGGGTAGGGAGAAAGTTAGAGCTTTCCTTAACCGAAGGAGAGGTGATTAAAGGGAAACTGTTAGAAATCACAGAAGGGCAATTACGCATTGCCAAAGAGAAAAAAGTAAAAAAGAAAGTGGAAATAGAAGAAGTATCTGTTGCTTTTGAAGAAATTAAAGAGGCAAAAGTGTTAGTGTCATTCAATTAATGCTAACTCCACGATTAGCTAAATAAATTGCAAATTTCATACTAAATGACTTGTTATGAACAGCGCGGACTTGATCAATAACTTTGCGGCTTTTGCAAGACAAAAAAGTATAGACAGACCAACATTGATTCGAATTTTAGAAGATGTATTCCGAACTATGATTCGAAAAAAGTATGGTTCCGACGAAAATTTTGATATCATCATCAATGTAGATAAAGGTGACTTAGAAATTTGGCGATACCGTCAGGTAGTTGCGGATGACGCTCTTGAGGTAGATGAGAATTTAGAAATTCGATTGACGGATGCTTTGAGGATTGAGCCAGATTTTGAAGAAGGTGAAGAAGTAGCTCAAGAGGTAAAAATCATTGATTTTGGTCGAAGGTTAGTGCAAACAGCTCGTCAAACATTGATTCAGCGGGTAAAGGATTTGGAAAAAGAATTGCTTTTCCAAAAATATAAAGATCAAGTTGGTGAATTAATTAACTGTGAGGTATATCAGGTTTTGAGTCGGGAGTTGATCTTGAGAGATAACGAAACGAATGAATTGGCGTTACCTAAAAATGAATTGATTCCTAAAGATCGATTCCGCAAAGGAGAAATGGTAAGAGCCATTGTGCAGCGCGTAGAAATGGTAAACAACAACCCGAAGATTGTATTATCTCGTACCTCTCCAGAGTTTTTGGAAAAACTATTTGAAAGTGAAGTTCCAGAAGTATACGATGGCTTAATTCACATTCGCAGAATTGTGAGAGAACCTGGCGAGCGTGCAAAAGTAGCGGTAGAGTCTTACGACGATCGGATTGATCCTGTAGGAGCATGTGTGGGAATGAAAGGTTCTCGAATTCACAGTATTGTTCGAGAATTACAAAACGAAAATATTGATGTAATCAACTATACCGAAAACACCGAATTATTTATTGCACGTGCCTTAAGTCCTGCAAAAATTAATTCGATTAAGATCGACAAAGAGAAATCGAGGGTTTCTGTCTTTTTAGATCGAGATCAGGTGTCTTTGGCTATTGGTAAAGGTGGGCAAAATATTAAATTAGCCAGCCGTTTAGTTGGAATGGAAATCGATGTCTTCAGAGAGCTAAATGAATTTGAAGATGACGATGAAGATGTGGAATTATTAGAATTTGCAGATGTAATCGAAGACTGGATGATTGAAGAGTTCAGAAAAATCGGTTTGGATACTGCAAAAAGCGTACTATCGGTGAGCCGAGATGACTTAGTCAGAAGGACAGATTTAGAAGAAGAATCTGTAGACTTCATCTTGGAAGTATTGAGAAAAGAATTTGATTAATTGTGAGTGGGATGAAGACAAGAAACTCCTGCTTTTGAGGTATTGACAATGTTTTTAGTGAGTAGAAATTCAATAAATATTGTCATAACCCTCTCTTTTTGAGGCATAACCTGTTGTGAATAAGGGCATTCAGAGTACAAAGTTTAACATTTACCGAAAGATGTAGTACCTTTGTATCTTTATACGAAATGATTGTTAACTTCATTCACGAAGGCGTATAGACAAATATTACTGAACTTCTTATATGGCTGAACAAAAAACATATAGACTAAGACAAGTAGCTAAAAAACTCAATGTGGGAGTTTCCACAATTGCTGATTTTTTGGCCTCAAAAGGGTTTGAGGTCGAAAGCAGCCCTAACTTCAAGATTTCAGAAGAGCAAAACCGTCTGCTTATTAAAGAATTTAAAGCAGATATGGAATTGGTACAAGAAGCACAAGAAATGACGATTGGTGGATCGCACAGTAATGTAGTGATTGATTCACAAAATCAGACTGAAGATGTGGCTAAGGAGGACGAAGATGAATTGATTACCGTTTATGATAGAAAAGCGGATTATGTAGCAGATGAAAATGCTTCTTCCAAAGAGCAAGATGAGCCTGCCGACAAGCCAGAGGCAAAAGAGCAAGGGGAAAAGAAAGAAGAGGCAGTTGAAGAAAAGAAGAAAGAGGATCCTGTTAAGATTGAAACTAAGAAAATTGGCCTCAAAGTAATGGGGAAAATTAGACGCGAAAAACAGGCCCGTGAAAAAGCCTAAAGTAGATAAGGAACCTGTAGTGGCTGATGAGGAAAAGCAAGAAACAGTAAAACAGGAACAACCTAAAAAGCAGGAGAAAAAGGTAGAGGAGAAAGTAGCAGCAAAAGAAGAAGTGAAGAAAGAACCTGTGAAGCAGGAAAGCGTAGTAGAACCTGTTGAAGAAAAAAATCCCGCCAAAGAAGAAGTAAAACCTGAAACGAAAGTTGAAGAAATAAGCACCAATACTAAAATCACAGAAGACGTGCCAACTAGCAAAGTAGAAGAAAAAGTGATTGAGGAACCCATACAAAAGGTAGAGGTGCAGAAGGAAGAGGAGAAGAAGGTGGAAGAAACCCCAAATACGAAAGAAAAACAAAAGCCTGTAGCCCGTCAAGAAGATGTGGTGAAAGAGCAATCGATTAAGAATTTGGAAGAAGAAGTGGTCGTAGAAAAAGAAAAGCATACCTCGCCTAAGAATATCCAACCTAAGAAGGATATTAAAGAGCCTGTCGACACAAATACACCTGTTGAAGAGGCGCAAAATACACCCGCTGAAGAAGGGGAAGAAGAGCAAACACCTGAAAAGCTGATTCAAGCAAAAGCTGAAAAGCTACAGGGGTTGAAAATCATTGGTAAAATAGAATTGCCTAAAGAAAAGTCTCGAAAAGGTAAGCCTGTTGCATCCTCCGATGATAAAGATAAGGACAAAAGAAAGCGGAAGCGAAAACGAGTTAAAAAGGCTAAATCCGGCCCTATTGGTGGGCAACAAGGCCAAGGCGGTGGAAACGACCGCAATGATCGTAATAATCGAAATGATAACCGCAACGATAATCGTAACAACGATCGTAATGATCGCAACGATAATCGGAATAAGGATAACAATTCGAATAGCCGCGATAAAGATGGGCATAAGAAAGATAATTCTGGAGCCAATCAGCAAAAAGGTGGAGGAGATTCCAACAAAAAACGCGGCAAGAATAGACGCCATAAAGAGGAAGTATCTCAGAAAGAGGTAGATTCGTCATACAAAAAGACAATGGCGAAGATGAGTGGTAACGTTAAAAATACGCGCTCATCGAAAAGTAAATATAGACGAGAGAAAAGACAGGCAAAGGCTGAGGAAAGAGATCAGCAAATGCAACAAGCAGAGCAGGAGGCGTTAACACTGAAAGTAACCGAGTTTATTTCTACCAGTGAACTGGCTACATTAATGGACGTTTCCGTTAATGATGTGATTACCAAATGCTTAGGCTTGGGAATGTTCGTTTCAATTAACCAACGATTAGATGCAGAAGCAATTACTATTATTGCCGATGAATTTGGTTTTGAAGTGGATTTCTCTTCGGCTGAAGAAGAAGTAGATGTCGTACTTGAAGAGGAAGATAAAGAGGAAGATTTGGTGGATCGTGCGCCTATTGTAACCATTATGGGACACGTTGACCACGGTAAAACCTCATTGCTCGATTACATTCGAAGTGCCCAAGTAGCAGAAGGTGAAGCTGGTGGTATTACACAGCACATTGGTGCTTATGATGTGGTCACTGAAAGTGGTAGACGTATCGTGTTTTTAGATACTCCTGGTCACGAAGCCTTTACTGCGATGCGTGCGCGTGGTGCTAAAGTTACTGATGTTGTTATCATTGTAATTGCAGCAGACGACAATGTAATGCCTCAAACAGTGGAGGCATTAAATCACGCTCAAGTAGCGGGTGTACCGTTTGTAATTGCCATTAACAAAGTAGACAAGCCCGGTGCTAACCCTGATAATATCCGTTCTCAACTGGCTAATATGAATATATTGGTAGAATCGTGGGGAGGTAAAATTCAGGAACAAGAAATATCTGCAAAAACAGGACAAGGGATTGAAGACTTATTAGAACTCGTATTGTTGGAGTCTGATATCTTAGAACTAAAGGCTAATCCTGATAAAAAAGCAATCGGTACAGTGATTGAAGCTTCCTTAGATAAAGGAAAAGGGTATGTGAGTACGGTATTGATTGAAGCGGGTACCTTACAGGTTGGAGACATTATTCTTTCGGGCTCATATTACGGTCGTGTAAAAGCCATGACCGACCACCGAGCTACTCGATTGAAAAAAGCTGGACCTGCAACTCCTATTCAAGTATTAGGATTGAATGGTGCTCCTCAAGCTGGTGATAAATTTAATGCAATGGATTCGGAGCGTGAGGCGCGTGAAATTGCGACGAAGCGTAGCCAGATTATGCGTGAGCAAAGTATCCGAGCTACCAAACGTACTACATTGAGTGATCTTGGTAGACGTATTGCCTTGGGTAACTTCCATCAACTCAATATCATCCTTAAAGGTGACGTGGACGGTTCGATTGAAGCCTTGTCAGATTCACTACTCAAACTTTCTACAGATGAGGTAGAAGTAAATATCATTCACAAGGCTGTTGGGCCAATTTCAGAATCAGATGTGTACTTAGCAACTACTTCAGATGCGATTGTGATTGGTTTCCAAGTTCGACCTGTAGCATCTGCCCGTAGATTAGCAGATAAAGAAGAAGTAGAAATTCGCTTATACTCTGTCATTTACGATGCAATTAATGATGTGAAGGATGCGATGGAAGGCTTATTATCGCCAGATATTGAAGAAGAAATTGTAGGTAATATTGAAGTACGTGAAGTATTCAAGATTAGTAAAGTGGGTACCGTTGCGGGTTGTTACGTGACTAGTGGATACGTGAAACGAAACTCTAAAGTCCGTTTGATTCGCGATGGCATTGTGGTGTATGGTGGCGAAACTGGTGGTGAAATTAACGCACTGAAACGTTTCAAAGATGATGTGAATGAAGTGAAACAAAGCTTTGAATGTGGGTTGAGCATTAAGAATTACAACGACATCAAAGTTGGAGATATCGTAGAGGTATTCGAATTGAAAGAATTGAAGCGTACCTTATAATATTAATAAGTCTTGATAAGAAGATGTTAAGCCTCGGTTTTGCCGAGGCTTTTTTTTGTTGGAATAAAACAGGTTTTTAAGTCGATTTATGAAATTTTATGTACTTTTACTTATTTAACGTTAGTTAAAATTTATCTCACATCAATTTCGTAAATTATGAAAGTGGATAGTGCATTTGTAAAAGAAATCATCGAAAAAAAGATACCGCTTCATAAGTTTTTAGGCTTAGAGTTATTGGAGATTAGAAAAGGCTATGCCAAAGTGCGGGTGCCGTTTCGGGATGAAGTAGTAGGGGATATTCGACTCAATCGATGGCATGGTGGCATTATTGCCTCAGTGATGGATTCGGTAGGCGGTATTGCAGGAGGAACACATTTAACGTCGTTTGAAGACAAAATAGCGACCATTGATTTGCGGATAGACTATTTGAAAGGGGCAGAAGCTTCAGCATTAATTGTTGATGGAGAAATCGTTCGTTTAGGCAACCGAATTTTAGTAACCAGAATGAGCGCCTATCAAGAAGAGAGTATGGAATTATTAGCCGAGGGAAAAGGTGTATACAACTTTATTCGCTTAAAGGAAGATAAAGAAAAGAACCTAATGGATTTGTTAGAAAAAACAAATCATCACGACTTTCCTGGATAAATGAACCAATCTATCATGAGTGCTAAACGGGTAGAGCCATGTCTTTTTAGAAGGCATGGCTCTGATGTATGATGCGCTCATTTCAAATTCTTCATGACGATAAAAACAAAACGGAGTAAATAGCAAACTAAAATGACAACGATCATGGTTTCGAAAAAAGATTGCTGCGAAAATTCTTTATTGAGCAGAAATGCGAGCGTAAAATAGAAGAT
>JBMYQA010000148.1:0-14208 GCA_049600855.1 Flammeovirgaceae bacterium
ACTTTTCGGCTGCGAGGTTTGCGGTATACAATTCCATACCGGTGAGGTCAGGATTGTTATTGGTACGGTAAAACATCCTAAAAATTTCTGAATTAATATTTTCAGGAATTTTATTACCATTGTATACCATAAACACTTGTAAGTTCTTTTCTAGCTTCGCACTCATGCGGATAAATGGCGCTTCTCGTTCTCTACCAGAAATGTTTTTGACCGCATATTCCAACAAGTTATCGAACAAAATTTGGAAAACTTCCAGATCAGAACTGATGATTTTATCTTCAGGATATTTGAGGGAAATATCAATGAAGTCAATGTTTTTAAACTGGGAAACGGTGGTAATGCTATTGTTGAAAACGGTTTCTAGATTAAACTCCTGAGACTTGATAGTCAGTTTTTTCAGGTTGTTAATCGTAAGTAAGCGTTGGAGTTTACTTTGTAATTGTCGTGCAACATCAGCCAGCATTTTGAAATATTGCTTAGACATTTCTTGAATGGCTTCCATTTCAGCGACATTACACAGACCGAGCATAGTCATGATAGGTCCTTTGATGTCATGAGAAGCACGATAAACGAAGGTATCCAACTCTCGGTTGGTAATTTGCAAGTCTTGGTTCGCTTGCTGAAGCTCTTTGGTTCGATCAATCACTTTGCCTTCTAAGTTCTCCTTTGCAGCCTTCAGCTCTTCATTTTGTTTCATAATGAGCTTTTGGGCGCTTTCCAACTGAATGGTTTGTTCCAATAAATTCTCATTAATACTGTTCAGCTTGTTTTGAAGACGGTCACTAATCTTGGTAATGAATTTAATCTCAGACAATAAAGTTTCATACTCATCCACAATCTTCTGATATTTATTCAGAGGAATTTGTTGACTGTCGTTATTAGAATTGATGAGTTCTCGTGCCTCTTTTAATATATTGTCCTCGTTTATATACATTCTTTATTTTTGATTAGAAGCTGAGTGTTTCTTCTAGATCAAGAAAGATTAATTAGAAAACAAGATAATACAACATAAGTTTCCTTGCAACATTTATGCTAACTTCAAACTATTCCTTCTGCTTTAATCACCTATGTTGTGTCTAACTTATTCGCATTTAGTAAGGCAAGTTTAAATAATCCAATTTTCAATAGATATAATTACATGGTTCGTAAGTAAACGATTTTCTTAAGAAGAAAAAAGGGTATTAAACTTCATTTACAACTTTTGGATGTAAGGTATTGTGCCAATCTAACATAAATGCTTTTTTTTATACAAAAGGAAAGAAAGCGTGATTAATCACGCTTATTTTGAATGTATGGCTTCCAACACCTCATGATTTGCTTGGATGATATGATCAATATTTTCATCGGAAAGCGCATTGGAGATAAATAAAGACTCAAATTGTGAAGGAGCAATGTAAACACCGCGCTCTAAAAGTCCATGGAAATATTGCTTGAAAAGCTCTAAATTACACGACTTCGCATCATCAAAGTTATGCACTGCATTATCCGTAAAAAATAGGCTATACATCGAACCAATATGATTCATACTATAGTTTAATCCTAATGTCGCTAAACTTGCTTTGGTCGCTTCAACAATCTTCGTAGTTTTTGTGTTGAGTTCTTCATAAATAGAAGGAGCTTCATTGAGTTGCGTTAGCATTGCAAGACCTGCCGACATGGCTATCGGATTACCTGAAAGTGTACCTGCTTGGTATACTGGACCTACTGGAGAAACGTAATCCATCAACGCTTGTTTGCCACCATAGGCTCCTACAGGCATGCCGCCTCCAATGATTTTTCCAAGGGTAGTCATGTCGGGCATCACTCCAAACACTTCCTGAGCACCTCCCTTGGCTAATCGGAAACCTGTCATCACCTCATCAAAAATGAGTACAATGCCTTTTTGATCGCACAGGCTTCTCAAACCTTGAAGAAATTCCATGTGTGGAAGCACGCAGCCCATATTTCCTGCAACAGGTTCCAAAATAATGGCTGCAATCTGATCTGGGTTTGCATCGACAAGGGTTTCAACAGAAGTCAAGTCGTTAAACTTCGCAATTAAGGTGTCTTTTGCTGTTCCTGTAGTAACGCCAGGGCTATTCGGTGTGCCCATGGTAATGGCTCCACTACCCGCAGCAATTAAAAACGAATCGCCATGACCATGATAACACCCATCAAACTTGATGATTTTATCTCTGCCTGTATATCCTCTAGCTACTCGAATTGCCGACATGGTTGCTTCAGTGCCCGAATTGACCATGCGTACTTTGTCAATAGATGGCACCATATCAATAATCAGTTCGGCGATTTCGATTTCTTTTGTTGTTGGTGCACCAAATGAAAGTGAACTTTTTACGGCTTTTTTTACCGCTTTCTCAATAATTGGATTGGCATGTCCCAATATCATTGGCCCCCACGAATTGATGAGCTCAATGTAGGTGTTGCCATCAACATCTGTAATATAGGCTCCTTTTGCTGACTTGATGAAAATGGGAGTTCCTCCTACAGCTTTAAAAGCTCGAACAGGTGAGTTTACCCCTCCAGGAATGACTCGCTGAGCTTTCTTAAATCGCTTTTTACTCTTTTTAAGATTTAGCATGCTTATGAAATGATTTTTCTGTCTATTCACTTACACAAAGTAGGCAGTATGAAATGGAGATTGTTGAATAGAAACGTTTATCTATTTTGTCTCATCACGCTTTATGCTAAAAACACTACAATATGCAATGAATTTGTGCTGACTACTTATTTGTGTGCTAAGTTAGTGAGGAAAGTCAAAGGTTAGGCATCCATATCTATGAAATAAAGCATGAAAAGGCATAATTTTCCATTCAATACCTATTGAGCAGGTGGAGAACTCCGATCTTTGAGTAAGTCGGTGATATCTTCGAAAATTCTACCAATCACAGGGGCGAGTTGTTGACCCGTTTCAATTAGCCAAGGTTGGAACTGACGGAGCAATGGATAAATCTGTGAATCAGCGGTAGCTTCAGCGGGAAGTTGGTAGCCAACTCTTTCCATAAGCCAGATGATGAGGCTGAGGAAAATGGCGTATTTTAAAACGCCTAACAGCATTCCTGCAAAGGCATCTAAATCGCCAAAAATGCTGTAAGAAATGGCACTTCTCAGTTTTTTACCTATGGAGTTGGTAATCAGCGAAAGCGCAATAAAAGCAATAATGAAGAAGATAAATGAGGTCGGTTTTAGGGATTCTACCATATAGCCCTTGGCCGATTGAAATAATTTTGAGAGGCCATAAAAAAGGATTAAAATACCCGCAACAAATACAATGGTGGAAATGACTTCCAACACAAAACCTTTGCGGTATCCTTTATAGCCTCCCCAAAGTAACATGGCTGCCAATACAATATCAATTACCCTGACATAAGAAGCAAAATAACTTCCGTCTAATAACAAGTTTGGGGCATATGAAAAAAGTATATCCATGTGATTACCTAACGAATTTTAATTTCCGCTTAAGATGCTTTTTACCAAAGTAGAAATGAGCTTAGGGTCGGCCTGACCAGCTAACTTTTTAGTACTCAAGCCCATTACTTTACCCATGTCTTTCATGCTGCTAGCACCTACTTCAGAAATGATCCCTCGAACGATTTTTGCTACGTCTTCATCAGAAAGTTGTTCGGGCAAAAAGCGTTCGATTACATTGAGTTCACTGACTTCTTTTTCGTATAAGTCGTCTCGTCCTTGTTCTTTATAGATTTGAGCTGAATCGCGTCTTTGTTTTACTGCTTTCGTTAATAACTTCATTTCTGCATCTTCAGTCAATTCTTCACTCGCGCCTTTCTCCGTTTCTGCCAACAAGATCATCGACTTAATTGCTCTTAATGCGCGCAAAGCATCTTGATCTTTTGCCTTCATAGCTGTTTTCATCTCTGACTGAATTTTTTCTTTTAAGCTCATAAATGTATTTAGTTAATGATGGTGGGCTTTACCCACTAATTAATTGTTTAGGTTGGTACGTGTTCTACCGCAAAAAGTTTGACCGAGATTCTTACACAAATATAAGAAAAAGCCTTTTTTTCTCCTTGGAAAAATACAGAAACGGCAGAAACTAATGCGCGATTGCTTGCTTGCGATAAAGCTTTTCCAATTAAACCAGCCCGCAATAGCAAGTATCAAACAGGAAACAGAGAGGGCTGTAGTAATGTGTAGTCCTTTTGCAAAGTATATCGTGTGAAAGATAACAGAGTTTGGAGTTAATGCAGAAGGATGAAGCAGAAATGATAGCGTTATTTCAATAAATACACACAAAGAATGAAGTAAACTTAAACTTTTAAACCTTGAAATTTTAGGTTAAACAACTCCTCCATTAAATTTGGGAAAAACTATCCTCTATGATTAATGTATTATTTGTTTGCTTAGGTAATATTTGTCGGTCTCCTTTGGCAGAAGGGGTATTTCAACATTTAGTAGAACAAGCTGGATTGGGAGGCCAAATCCATTGTGAGTCTTGTGGAACAAGTAGTTATCATATTGGAGAGCGTGCTCACCCTATGTCTCGGAGAGTAGCACAAGAAAATGGGATTGAACTCACCTCTAGGGCACGTCAGTTTTTACCACGCGATTTTGAAGATTTCGATTATGTAGTAGCAATGGATGCTTCTAATGTGCGGAATTTAAAATCTTTTAGTGGCTACGCAGATGCTAAGGAAAAAGTGTTTTTGATGAGAAAGTTTGATGATGCCCAATCATCTAAAGATGTCATGGATCCTTATGGTGGTGATATTGGTGATTATGAATATTGTTATGAAATTTTAAGCGAAAGTTGTGCTAACTTTTTAGCTTATATTAAAGAAAAACAGCTATAAAATTTGAAGAAATAGCCATAACTACACGTTAAGTATTCATGGACGGATTCGCTAAATAGTATGCTTTTTGTTAGCCAATAACTATGAGACAATTTATTATTCTTTGTTTTTTAGGATTACTCGTGGGGTACGTCAGCGATGTAAACGCTCAACGAACGATCATCGTTTGCATAGACCCTGGGCATGGAGGTAAAGACCCTGGCAAACCGAAAGGTACCAAGCGCCTGAAAGATGAAAAGGATTTAAACCTTGCCATTGCCAAAAAGCTAGGAAATTACATTCAAGAACGTATACAAGGTGCCAAAGTAATTTATACGCGCACAACCGATAAGAAAGTGAGTTTAGATGATCGGGTTATTTTTGCGAATAAAAACAAAGCACATTATTTCATTAGCATACACTGTAATTCTAATCCGAATAAATATGTGTATGGCACAAAAACCCACATTCATTCCCACAACTTTAAGGCAAGTAGGGCATTGGCACTGCGGATAGAGAAAGAATTTAGAATGAGAGGAGGGAGAAGAAGTCGGGGAATCATGAGTGCCCGAGATCGTGGGTATAATCTTTTTGTGTTGCAATACACCGATATGCCTGCTGTGCTAGTAGAAGCGGGGTTTATGTCGAATACAACAGAAGAACGTTACCTCAATTCGGAACGGGGACAGGATTTAATTGCCTCTGCCATTTTCAGAGCTTTTAGAGACTATGTGAAGAAAAACTACGTACCCGGAGATCGCGATACCGTATACAAAGTGCAACTCATGGCTTCTAAAAAACAGCTAGAGTTCAAATCAAAAAAGCTAAACGATTTGGGTCTAAGAATTGTAGAACATCGCGCCTCGGGAGCTTATGCCTACAAGTACATGGTAGGGCGCGAGTACGATAAAACAGGAGCTACAAAACTATTAGCAGAAGTAAAAAAAGCAGGATTTAAAGATGCGTTTATTGTGAGTATGACCAATATCGAATCAAAAAAGTTTAGAGTAGTGGAAAGTAAGTGATGGTAGTTTTAATACCTTATGAGAAAAATTTACGCTTACCTCTACCAATACTTATACGAAGAGTTTGAACTCCGAATTTATGCTGGCCTTGCTGCGCTACTTTTTCTGGGTATTTACATTCGTTATGCAATAGGATACGATACGTATTTTACCAACGAAGATTATCGACCATTGAAAGGCCTTCTTTTTTATTGCATTCCTTATTTTGGCACCATCCTGCTCATTTCTATCTTCAAAAAAGAATGGCATTTCTTCAAAAAAACGCGCTTTTGGTTACTAAGCGCAGCCATTTTATTTGTGCTAGTCATCAATCAATATGGATTGATTTACGACTCCTTTCTAAAAACCTTAAACCCGTTAACTTACAGTTTCACCAGTAAACTGGGTTTTAACCTTTTTACGGCATTTATTTATGTGTTAATCCCACTGATTTACTATGTGTTTGAGCAGCAAAAAGGTGCTTGGTATGGCCTCACCTTAAAGGGATTTGATTATCGCCCATACCTCATGATGTTAGTCTTCATGTTCCCCTTGCTGCTTTGGGCTTCGTATCGACCTGATTTTCTGAGCGTTTATCCTCGGTATGTTCCAACGTTGGCAGAATACTATTGGAATGTATCGCCAATACTTACCGTTGCGGGCTATGAACTCAGTTATGTATTGCAATTTATCTGTTTAGAGCTGTTCTTTAGAGGTTTTATGGTGATGAGTCTCGAAAAATACTTAAAAGCTTCAGCAATATTACCAATGGTTTGTGTGTATGCATTCATCCATTTTGGCAAACCCATGCCTGAAACGTTAGGTTCTATTTTTGGAGGTTTTATTCTTGGGGTAATTGCTTTGCGCACACGCAGTATTTTTGGTGGAGCATGCATACATATCGGCATTGCGCTGATGATGGAACTATTGGCATGGGTGCAAATGAAATAAGTATAAACGAACTATTTCCTGCTTTATTAAACCTTGCGTTGCAATACTACTGCGTTGAAGCACAAGGGCTAAATTCAGAAACCTACTTTAAAGCCATGAAACAGGTGATTAAAATCGTTTGTAATTGATCAGCAGTATTAATGCGGCAACGAAGGTAAACAGACCTAATACCACATAGGCATGCGACACTTGCTTCGTGGCGAAAAATGGTAAAGTGAATAAACTGATGAATAAGCCACGCATAATTGTATTGCCAATGGTAAGTACACTATTGGTACGCCCAATCACTTCATTTGGAACTTTACCCATCACATAACTTACACGATATACACGGGCACCAGAGTTGGCGAAACCAATGATAAAGCCCATAATGAGAAAAATAGTAGAAGATGTGGTAAACGAAAGACTTAAATAAGCAAATGATGTGGTACACAAAAAGAAAATGACTACACTGGTTTTGTTGAATCTATTGAATAGTCTTTTGGCAAAACCACCTGCCATTAATGCGCCTGTGGCTGCAACGAGTTCATGAAGTCCAAGTAATGTACCATCGCTTTGTAAGTGATGTTTTACATATGAAGGAAGTAGCGCATGTAGCATCACCAAAATATTCACAAATGCTGCATAGGCGCATAAACCAAATACAAGAATATGTGGATGTTGTTGGAGGTAGCGAAATCCTGTTTTTAAACGTTTGATAAGCGAACCGCGTTCAACCTTTCTGGTTTTGATCGGCGTGTATTGTATGAGGATGATGAGTATGATGCTTACTCCGTACGTTAAACCATCCATTGCAAAGATGTCCCAAATCTCCCATTGAGGGATAACAATTTCCAACGTACCTGTAGAAGAAAATGCCCAAGGAATGCGATAGGTAGCTCCTTCCAATAAAATTGCCCCAATTACACCCGACCCAATACTGGTGGCCTGACCAACTACTTCTAAAGAAGAGGCTACGGAAGTATAGCGACCAGGCGGGGTGATTTCTTGTGCAAAGGCATAGAGGTTTGGGTAATGGATGTGATAACCCAAAACAGTGATAAAAAACACCAATACAATTAAGAAGGTGGGTAAACTACCACTATAAGCCCCTAGAATTGCCACAACAGAAACGACCAAGCCTTCAATCAGATTGGTGCTTAAAAATACCCCTTTTCGATTGAATCGGTCAACAATGGCACCGGCGTTGGGGCTCCACGCTAAGGTAAGAAAGGTAATGACTGCATAGTAGATGTTAAACTCTGCGGTGAGGTTTTGGCGTGCAAAATGCCATGGAATAGCCAACATGGAAATCCCTTGCGCAAATCCTGATACGGTATTTGCAATGTATATGAGTAGTAAAGCACGTTTATTTCTGCGTTGTATTTGGGTCGAATTCATGTCGCTGAACAGTATTCCATTGCAAAAATGAAGAATTTTCAGATTTTTTTTCTGGAAATGGCAACCTTTTGGTAAGTTTATTGTCTTTATTTTTGACAAAAATGTCAAATTTATTTTTACTAAACTTTTCTACACTATGAAAACGAGCCAACAATCGAACAGTCTCAAGCATGCATTGATGTTTCTTAGCCTATTTGCCATGCTTTTCATCACTTCAACAGAAAGCCATGGACAATCTTGCAAAACAAAAAACCGTTATCGCAATGGAAGTTGGGGAGTAAAAGGCGGATTTAGCTTTAGTAATTTTTATGTGAATGATATTGAAGATGACTCTAACCTCAGAAAAGGTTTTCATGCAGGTATTGGAGGACGAATTCCTGTGATTGGAAATGTATTCGCAATTCAGCCAGAAGTATTGTATTCGAATAAAGGCATTACGGCAAATTATGCCACAAGTGGAGGCGGACAAGCTGTTCGACATAAATTTGCGTTAAATTATTTAGATATTCCTGTGATGGCCTCTGTGAAAGTATTGGGTATGAATATCCATGCTGGGGTTTATGGTTCTTATTTGTTAAAAGGAAAAGTGACTGCTGAAGAAGGCGCAAATTCTTCGTATACCGAATTGCGAAGTGCAGATTTTCGCCCTTTTGACTTTGGATATACCGGTGGCGTAAGTTTCAACTTGGCAGGTTTGGGAATAGGAGCTCGTTATAACTATGGTTTACGAGAAGTGGCAAAAACGGAATTAGCACAGGAGGCCTTGGGTGATTCTAAAAACTCATCTTTACAGCTTTATGTATCGATGGGAATTAAATAAACTTTCCGACTATACTCGCAAAAACCGAACGCTCACAAATTGATCTAACTCATGCTCAATATGGTGCGTTTCACCTTTAGCTGACCAGCAAGTGCTACTTTTACAAAATTGTAAAGTGAAACTTGCTGGTCGTGTTTTTTGCGCTAGTTCAGACTGCAATTCAGAAGAGTTGTATAAAAATCATAATTTGCATAAATTAACTTTTTTAATACTTATGCACGTTGTTATTGATTTGACTTATCTTGCCGTAGAACAGCTTAATTAACCGTTTACAAACCCTATTCTACCAATTATTCCCCAAATCCTACCAGTTATTAATTTCCCCTTTCCTACCCAAAAAAACATCCTTTCTTTGCGGGCGATACACTTATTAACATTCATTTAATTTTGTTTAAATCCATTTACATTTAAAGTTAATGAAACAGGTTTACTTATTTTTAATGCTGCTATTTATCAGTGGTTATGCGCTTGCACAGGATGCAAAAATCTCTGAGAAATCGTCTACCTCTTCAGCCTCTATTGGAGATCGAATCACAATCCGTACAGACCTGACCAATGCAGGAAGTGTCTCTACACCAGCATTTTACATGTATTACTACATTAATAAGGTGAATCACCTAGACGGTAATCAGATTCCCTTAAACTCTAATGGAGAGAGTGGTTTTAATTTAGACTGGGTACGTGCCATGTCGCCAGGTGGAGACGATGACGAAAACCACTACCCTGACATTCCAGATAACTTGATCACGGGTAATTACTACATCATCTGGCACTTGGATGTGAACGATGCTAACCAAAGTAATAATGTGGTAGCTGCACCGATTTACATCAATGGTATCGATCCTGAGCCTGACTTGGTGGTGACTAATGCTAATGTGCCATCTGGTAGCATTAATGCAGGAAGTTCGATCTCAGTAAGTGCTCGTGTAAGAAATCAAGGTACGGCAGCTGCAGGAGCCAGCACCCTGAAGTACTGGATTTCTTCGAACACCTCATTAGGAGCTGGTGATGTGGAATTGGCTACGGATGCAGTGGGTTCGTTGGCGGCTGGAGCTACGAGTAGTACAGAGTCTGCCTCGTTGTCTTTGCCTGCTAACCGCACTGGTACGCAATACATCTTATTTCAAGCTGATGGCGGAAACAGTGTATCGGAAAGTAATGAAAATAATAATATTGCCCACAAGCAAATTACCATTGGAACACCGCTCCCTGATTTATTGGTTGACTATTCCAATGTATCTGTTTCTCCAGCTTATGATAATGTATTTATCCAATGGCCAACAAATCTGCTGAATCAAGGCGATGCGAATGTAAATACCTACACGCAAATGGATGTATACCTTTCTACGAATAGTAGTTTGGATATTTTTAATGATTTTTACCTTGGCGATAGCTTCGTAAACTCCATCAATGCGGGACAATCAAAACAAATGGTGACTGCTGGTGGTGGAAGAACGGTATGGGATTATGAATTAGGAGAAGGAACTTACTATGTGATTGGTTACGTCGACTATACTGATGCTATTGAGGAATCTAATGAAAATAACAATGTATCTATTTTGGGACAGATTACCATAGATTACTTGAGAAGTAGACCATGCTGTGGTATTATTAAACCGATTGACCCTATTGGACCTATTTTACAGCGATCAGCTCAAGCTGGAAACCCTAGTCCTAGCCGTACTTTAATCGGACCTAACCCTACTAAGGGAATGTTGAACCTAACTTTTGGTGGTAAAACTTCTGGAGAAGCGCTTAACATCACGATCACAACTGTAGAAGGAAAACAAATCTTTTCAAAGCAGGTTGCTGGAATGAATGCATTAACGGTTGATTTGACCGCACAGCCCAATGGAGTTTATTTATTGATTGAGGAAACGACAACTGGAAAAGTAGTGCAGCGAATTGTGAAGGAGTAATGGCACCTTTGTAATAAATACTTATTCTTTTCATTATTGAGTTGAGGCCTAGCACCTGTTGCTGGGCCTCTTTTTATGGCCTAACCCAATGAAAAACAAGGTGAAAGTTTTTCTTAAAATGAAGATTTAAGGTAACACGCATTCACAGTCGATTATACACGGCAAAGGCATCCATATGCCATTAAATATAAAAAATAAAACGCTCTTTTTAACCCTTAATGATGGATTTGCAACCCCATTCGTAAGGATCGAAAACACAAATAGCCTTCCAATAGTTCTACAAGAGAACTGTTTTGCCTGAAGTAATTTTTTTTGGTTAAATGACCTGAATTTTTACGCTTACATGCTTATTTTACAGACATTTATTTTAGACAAAATGATATGGTGTTCAACTTAGAAAATCCTCGTTATTGTCAGGTTGAGCATATATATTTGAGTTTGGAGTGTACACTATTTAAAAAGGATAGGTCTCATTTAAAAAAACATCATAATGATTTTTTTGTCAACCGTAAATATTCCGTTAGTTACAGATTTACTACTAATTTTTTCTTTAGCTATTATACTTATCCTCATATGTAATAAGCTGAAGTTGCCTTCAATTATTGGTTTTTTGCTTACAGGAGTTATTTGTGGATCGAATGGCATTGACTTTCATAGCTTTGCCCAGTATTTACCCGACGATCTGTCTACCATATTTTTATCTTACTTTCCTCAACATATTGCCCCCCCAGAAGAAAATGTAGAAATATTGGCTGAAATTGGGGTCGTATTGTTGCTTTTTACCATTGGCTTAGAATTTTCAATCGCCAGTTTATTACGGATTAAAAAAGCAGTATTCTTAGGCGGGTCATTACAAGTGGTACTCACTACAGGAGTGTTTGCATTGTGTATTTATTTTAGTAGTTACGATTCTTGGCCGATTGCCATATTTATGGGGATGCTTTTTGCGCTCAGTAGTACGGCAATTGTGCTCAAAATTCTTGCTGAAAAAGGAGAAATCAATCAACCCTATGGTCAAGTGGTATTGGCCATTTTGATCTTTCAAGACATTGCCCTAGTGCCATTGATGCTACTTGTCCCCATTTTGGCAAGTGGTGATTTTTCTACGTTAGGTACAGAGTTATTAATCATGGCTATGAAGGCACTCGGTACTTTAGCCGTAATGGTAGCTTTAGGAAAATATGTCATCCCTTCGGTATTATATCGAATTGCCAAGGCAAAAAGTAATGACTTGTTCATTATTAGTATTATGGTTATCTGTTTTGCCATTGCATACATTACAAGCTTGGCTGGACTTTCCTTAGCTTTAGGTGCGTTTATGGCAGGCCTCGTAATTTCAGAAACGCAATACGGCCACCATGCCATTGATTCAATTATATCTTTTAAAGAATTATTTACGAGTATCTTCTTTATTTCTGTCGGATTGTTGATGGATTTAAACTTTGTGATTGCAAACTTTTGGGAGATTCTTTTTTACACGGCACTCGTAATCATTCTTAAAGTAATCATTATTGCTATTGTAGTGATTATTCTGAAAGGTCGATTAAAAACGGTAATTGCCGTATCGCTAGGGATTTGTCAAGTTGGAGAATTTTCATTTGTATTGTCAAAAATGGGAGAAAAATATGGGTTAATGCCTATTGAGCTGTATCAGTATTTTCTATGTGTGGCTGTAATGACTATGATTATTACTCCAATTTTAATGAACTCTTCCAATGTGATTAGTACATTTTTATTGCATAGTAAATTAATCCCAAATAACATCAAGGCGAGATTAGCAGGTGTGCCCATTAACCATGTGAGCTATAATGTGGAACCCACAAAGTTTAAAAACCATTTAATTATTATTGGCTATAACCTGACATCGGAAACCATTACACACGGAGCAAGTGAAATGGGTATTCCATTTGTAGTGGTCGAAGAGGATGTACAAGTGGTAAGGGAACAATCCAAGAATAAGTTACCCATTGTATTTGGCGTAGCTTCCTCAAATGAGTTGCTGAAATATATCAATATTAATGAGTGTTCTGGGGTAATTATTACCGAATCAGATCTTGAACGGGCTATTTCTGTAATTGACACGATTAAAAAGATGAACCCAGATACTTATATTTTGGCTCGAACCCACACTGTTAAAGAGGCTTACAAATTGAAAGAGCTTGGTGCCACTGAGGTTTTATCTGATGAGATTGAAATGAATGTTTCCATGTTAGTCCAAATAATCGATCAACTTGATTTACCTGTACATGAAGCCTATAAGTTTGCCTCTTACATTAAAAACCTACAAGGGATCACTGACCTACAATGATGGAGTAGGCCAGCGCATATAACAGATTGAGAAGCAGACTCAGGCTAGTGGCATTAAGAAATGAGCTTGCTTTGTTCTTGTTTACTATGCGTATAATAACGGTAAAAGGCATTTTGGAGACTTTCCAATTCTAATGGTCCTTCATAATCTTTCAAATACGTGTAAATGGTTGGTTTACGATCAGATAAGTAATCTATCCAATGAAAACAAAATAGAACCTGAAAAGGGTTCTTTACTTTACGCGCTATGCGGACAACCCCACTTTTGAATGTAGGTTTTTTGACGTGCTGGGATTCGATTTGACCTTGGGGAAACATTAATACCATGTTTGTAGGCTCTTCTAGTAGTTTGGCAGCATAATTTAACGATTCCACGGCTTTACGCATATTAGAACGATCAATAGAAAATGCACCTGCTGTGCGCAAAAAACTGTTTTTACGCAATTGATCTTCCAACATCATCACATGATATTTTTTATGGAAGTGAGTGCGATTTACCTGCCAAGTGATAAAACCATCCCACCAGCTAAAATGATTGGATAATACCAGTAAGCTTTTATTTGGGTGAAGGTAAACGGGATGTTCTACACGTATTTCAAGAAAATCTGAATGGATGATGCGATGGATATACCAATCCCAAAAGCGTTTTGCGAAGTAATTGTATTTAGGAGTAAGCATGTAGCTTTTAAGATTAATCCCCTTGATCTAGGTTATATTTTTCTAACGTATTATTCCAAGATGCGATACTAATTTTCTCAACAAGCACGGGGTTAATACTTTCTAAAAGCGTACTTTCTTTAGATACCATAAAACTACAGTAGTGTTTGTTGAAAGTAATCGGCATAATTTTTACCCTACTTTTTAATTCATGCTTGATGAGTAAGTAATTCATAATAGGTTTATCGTATACAAAGATATCAATTTTACCATCAGTAAGGGCTTCAAGGCCTTCTTTTGCTTGTTCATAGCGTTCACTGATCGGAATATTGTGATTATCAAGATACTCTTGGCTACTGGAGTAGTTTACTGTAGCAATTTTA
>JBMYQA010000149.1:0-14171 GCA_049600855.1 Flammeovirgaceae bacterium
GGTCCTTTTGATAAGGTTGTCTATTACGAGAAACCATTATTAAAGAAACTTAGACAGTTCTACGCAGGACAATATGGACTTGCAATGAGTTACACAGAGATGCCACAATGGCATTTAGATCACTTCAATATAAAAAAAGTTGATTTGGGCTTAAGCAAAGACTTGAAGCCCAAATCAACTGTCAAAGTTTTCTGAGAAGGTACTGGTTAATGTAAATCATTATCCCGAATCAATTAGGTGCTTTTATGAAAAAAACGAACAAAAATGATGTAATCTGTATAAAAAGTGCTTAGCCCTTTTTACAAGTAATTTCTAATTCTTCTTCTACGCGTTTAATTTCTTTAGGCTTCACATCGTCATTAGGTAAGCAAACAAACTCCTTCAAGTTTTCCGTATGTGCTGCAGTAAGGCCTTCAAGTGAAGTTAAACGATTGTAACAACAGTACAATGTGTCAAGCTTTGTTAACCCTTCTACTGGATGAATATCCACAATTTGATTCACGTTGCAGTACAGTTGTACTAAATTCGTCAAGTAGTGTACTTCTTTTATGTTTTGGATTTTGTTACCTACTACAAATAAATGAGTGAGGTTAGTTAAATGCTCAATCCCTTCTAGGCTTGTGAGTGCCAAATGGGTAACGACGAGGGTAGTTAGATTCGTTAAATGTTTAATTCCCGACAAGTTAGTCAATTCAAAATCTAAATTCGGATACATACCTCTAGGACCAACTAAGCGGATGGTGGGAATCGTGAGTAAGTCCTCAATTTCTTCATCTGTTGGTTGGTGATCTAGTTCTTTTTGGAAAAAGCCCTTGTTAAATGCATTTTGCCATTGTTCTTCTAAATTATCCCACCATGCTTTACGCTTTTCGGGTGTATCAAAATCTTCCGCAGCCTGTATAGGCGCTAATGGAGGGTATTCATACTTTTGTTGGAAAGGGGTAATCGTTGGAATTAAGCCTTTTTCCTTTATGGCAGTCATCTCATTCTCTAATCCATCTAATCGAAAGCTCACCTTTTCGAGCACCTGATTTTGTACTTGTAAATGTTGAAACACCTGATTAAAGCTAGAAACCATTTGCCATTGTTGCTTTGCTCTACTTAATTCTACCTGATAGTGTTCCGTATCTTTTAGGGGGATATACCAATTACAGGTACCACAGTGGATGGCGTCATCAGCAACTGTTGTATTGCATACAGGACAATTCATAAAATCGCTTTAGGTTGTATTGAAATTTAGGTTGTTTATTCTACGACACATCTGTACGAAGGTCTTTCTAAAGATAGGGATAATCCTAAATACTAAGCAAGGTATTTAGGTCTTTTTTTTTATTTTTATTTCAGCCTTTTCCCAATTGCTTTACCAATACTAAAATATCTGATTAAAATCCACTAAAATGAGGTACAAACGATGGTTTGTAGCATTTCTTCAAATTCAAATTGCATAGCTTAAAGAAGAGTTATCGCTTTCCTTTTAAAAGGCGGAAGGGTTTCTTTAAGAAAAGTAGCCAATACGTTGAACGCGAAAAATGAGTAGTGCCTACTACATCGTATACATTGGGCACCAAAATATGCTGGATGTGGTAAAACAAAATTTTAAGCTTGGTGAGCCAATGTTCTCTAAGCCCTAACTGAAATTTCATGCCCTCAAAAAAATCTTTATTGCGCTCTTTGGGTTCACAATACTCATCAAAACAGGCTAGTTGTTCACTCACTTGTGTGGCATGTTCTTTAATAAGCGGCGTGGCTATTAATTGTTTTACGCGATTAGGAAGTGCTACTTGAAAGAACTCATCGGCTAAGGCAATGCCTAATAACACGATATTTTTCACTCTAAATTTGACACTCTTTTGCAGGAATAGCTCCCAATCTATTTGATTGCCAAACTGATTGATAATGGCGGCAATGTCTGATACTTGTTTCAGACTTCTCCAACGATCTTGCCCGCCATGATGTAAACACGTAGTTAATAAAGTCCCTTCAGGCCCTAACATTTGTATGTGCTCACCAAACAGTTTTTGTTTCACTACAAAAGGTTGAATATCGTGGTAATTCAAATGCGTTTGGTATAGTTTATTTCCCAAAATCCAGTGAGGCTCTACATGAAAAACTCGATGATTCCCTTCAAATAAACTAAAGTTATATTCGCAATTACGTTTAAAAAACTTCCGTTCAAATGCCTCTGGAATCACAAATTCAGGTTGGTATCTGCGAGATTGCATGATGCGTTTAATCACATCAAAATCTTCTAATTTCATCAAGAAATCAATATCTGAAATCTCCCGGCTCGCCCAATCTCCATATACTTCTTTAGATAATAATACTCCTTTATAGGGAATAATCTCCACATTTTCTCGATGAAACTCTTTGATCAGGCTAATCAATTCTTTGGTATGATTTAAACACCTGCCAGTTTGCTGGATTTGAAAGCGTCTCAATTGTTCCATGAACCACGTAGGGACTACATCTCGAAATTCCCACTTCGATAATGCCTTAAACAATAGAGGTCGAACCTGGTGAACAGTGGCTAAATTTTGGATGTGCTTCCAATTAATTGCTTGAACCTCTTTTGCTTTTGGATGTGTGATGTGTTGGGATATAGCCATTTGACAAAACTTAATAAATAAGTTCCACTCTCGTTTTTCATCAACTCCAGTCATATGATGCATTGCTAGTCCCATGGCCTTATATTCTTATTATACCTTTCGTCAGTAAAGATGCAAAGAAAGCTTAAAAAGTTACATTTCACCTAATTACTTACATTAAGAAATGTAAATAAGCCACCTTTTATTGCCTTTTTTCTAACCAAATTGTTAACCACGACTGATCATAACTGTAAGAATCTAACTCTAAAAAGTTAGCGAAACGAGGTAAAAAAACATTTCTTCGTCTATTTCCAAGATCAATTACGAGCTCATCGCCATATTTATGCAGTTCAAAATCATCTTCATCTATAAATGGCAGTTTAATCTTGATCTTATATCCCTTCCGTGTTTCTTCTACATCAAATGGGTTTTCCTCATAAAACTGTGTTGTCGGGTCTTGATCCCCATAAATCGCATCTCCTATTTTATCCAACAATTCTAGTCCAAAGACTTCATGCCCCATATGGTTGACTTTAAAAATGGGGAGCGGTTCAAAGCTTTCCTGAATCTCATCTAAATAGGCGGTTTGCGCAGAGATGTATGTACTAAAAATAGAGTTTTCCAGCTCTTGGGGTAAAATCCGATTCACCACCACGCCATCTACACTATATCCGTATAACTGTAAATAGGTATAGGCGCGCTTCGCTTCTTGAATGACCATACGCTCTGGATTAGCCACTAAGCGGATGGAACAGATTTCTGGCTTTTGGAATACATCACGCACAAACTCTAATTTATCAAATAAGCCTTCTAATTCCTCATAGCCTTTATCTAAAGGTACATTTGCCACATTTCGCAGCACAGATCCAACGGCTTTCATCGCAAACTTTTGCCCAGGCACGGCTTTAAGCAACCAAGATTGCGTCACTTGAGGTAGCGACAATAAAGCCAACGTTTCTCCTGTAGGAGCACTATCAATTACAATGACATCATAAGCCTTTTCACGGTAAAATTTCTCTAACCATAAGAAAGCCGATGCCTCTTCCATACCAGGTAATACCGACAACTCTTCTGCTACTACATTTTCTACGCCTCGCCATTTGAATAAAGTCAACATCAATTGCCGCATATTTCCCCAATACTTTTTCATGGAATAGTAAACATCAAATTCTTGTCCATATAGATTGGGAGCAATTTCTGTTGGTTCTGGAGATAAATCAATATCTAAGGCATCGGAAAGACTATGTGCAGGATCAGTAGAAAAAACCAAAGTCTTATAACCTTTTTGAGCACATTTTAAAGCAGTAGCAGCCGCTGCGGTGGTTTTTCCTACTCCACCTTTACCTGTAAAAAGTATAATTCGCATAGTATGAGTCTTATAATGAGGTAGAACGCTGCAAAACTACACATTTCGAATGATTCCATTCATCAGATCAAAAAAATTACAGAATAATTCACGTCAATTTATTTATTTTATGTGCTAATTATTATACTTATATCATTGATATGAAGCAGCTAACAATAACAACAAACAAACATTTACACATTGTATTTATTTGATTGTCAACCAATTAAACTGTTTTAATATTGCTTTATTCCGTTCAACATCAATTTCTATTCACACATGTTAGCCGTACTGGAGGTGTTTCACTCAGTCAATGTTTAAGGCAACAAGCACCTGATGTACAAGACATTTTGTGGCAACATGCTCCACTTATTTTAGCTAAACAGCTGCTTGGAGAAATCTTTAATCAAGTTTACAAATTTGCCTTTGTACGCAATCCTTGGGAACGCTTTGTTTCATGAATTGGTTGCACAGGCATATGCTGATGATATTTTAAACCTGAACTACTCTTTTAAGTCGGAACTCGTTCCTTTTAATTGACGCGCCTTAGCCGTAATGGTATGACTAACAAGCTTATGTGGAAATCCACCATCAATAAACCCATACAACGCAGTAAGCTTCGAAAAGTGCTTGGCAAACGGTATTACATTGCTAAACGCTGGTGGAAATGGCAAAAAGAGCGCCATTCCTTTGCCACTCATCAACAACAAGAAGCCTTACCTTACCGAGTCATTGAACATCAATCTACCCTACTCCGCAAACTCAAAGACGTGGATATGTGGATGCAACACAATAAGGTGGAAAACCTCAAACTAGCCATTCAGCCCTTAACTGGTTTAATCATCCAACCCAATGAAACATTTTCGCTGTGGTATTTAGTGGGTAACCCGAGCAAGCGTAGAGGGTTTAAATTGGGCATGGTGCTGGAACAAGGTAAAGTCACTTCGGGCTATGGCGGGGGACTATGCCAGTTGGCCAACCTCTTATTTTGGATGGTCATCCACAGTCCGCTCACCATTAAAGAACGTTGGCGACATAGTTTCGATGTATTTCCCGATGTCAATCGAACCATTCCTTTTGGTTGTGGTGCAACCATCGCTTACAATTACATCGACCTTCAGGTAAAAAATGAAACCGATCAAGCATTTCAGTTAAAACTCTGGTTAAGTGATGAAAAATTGCATGGTCAATTATTGTCCGCCTCTCCACTATCACATGCTTATCAAGTTTATGAAGCAGAACACCGCATTGTGGGGGAAACTTGGGGAGGCTACACCAGACATAACTTAATTCATCGAAAAGTGACTCATCTTGAAACAGGTGAGTTGATTGAAGATGTACCACTTGTCGAAAATCATGCAATTATGATGTATAACCCGCTGTTAAGTGCTTGACCACAATTAATCGCATATTTTTTCTTCGTCTTTTTCACTACCATTTCGTTAGGAAATATTGCTGTAGCGACGCTAGAGCTGCATTTCCTGCCTCACGGTAGCAAAAAATACGTTGAATAAATTATACGCTTAATTATGTCCAAGCACTTACCCTAATTCCTGAATATTTTGCCATTTCCCATATCCTATCTATCTTGTAAATTCACTAACAGCTACTCAAAACTATGGGTTACCAAGAAAGCAAGCTTACTGACGACAAAGGAGAACTTTTTATCCGAGAATGGTTACCAGAAACCGATGCTCAAAAAATCATTTGCCTCATTCATGGGCAAAGCGAACATAGTGGGCGATATGAACATGTAGCTTCGTTTTTTAATGAACAGGAAATCGGGGTAATGGCAATGGACTTGGTAGGACATGGCAAGTCTTACGGAAAACGAGGACATATTCAATCAATTCATGATTATTTACAGAATGTTCACACCTTAATTAATGAGGCTCAAAAACGGCATAATGGAATTCCTAGAGTAGTATATGGCCATAGCATGGGAGGAAATGTGGTTGCCAATTATGCTTTGAGTCAATTATTTGATGATGAATTGCAGGGCATTATTCTCAGCAGCCCTTGGTTTAAACTGGCTTCTGCACCTCCTGTTTTTAAGGAAATATTGGCAGGAATTATGAATCGCATTTATCCCGCGTATACTGAGAATAATAAATTAACAGGAAAAGAGCTTTCCCGAGATCCTAAAGTGGCTCCAGCTTATGTCAATGACCCACTTGTTCACGGAAAAATCTCTGCTGGTGCTTATTATGCATGTCGGGCAGCAGGTTTACATGCCTTAGCTCATGCACATCAATTGCCCAAACCTACCTTAGTATTACACGGTACAGCAGATTCCATTATTTCTCACCAAGCTTCAAAAGATTTTGCCAAAAAAGCCAATGGTTTAGTCACGCACCTGGAGTTTGAAGGAGGCTATCATGAGCTGCACAATGACATTGAATGGGAAAAAGTGATGGCAACTATTCATGAGTGGATACAGCAGCTATAACACTCATTCCAACAAAAAAGAGGCTACCCAAAACTTTTCGGACAGCCTCTTCAAGGAAATTTGTTCTTTTTTAGTTCTCATGTTGGATTAAGAAAGCACTATCCCGCTCTTTTACACGGGCGTTTTCTTTAAACAACCTCATGTAAGTGCGCGCTTGCTGCTCGTCTTTTAACGAACCGTACACCACTGAGAACACTTTGCTATTGCCAATCATTTTCACCCGAATGTACGTTTTATACATGCGGTAATACGACATAAATTCATCTGCTTTTTCAATGGCATTACACAAGTTTCTGTAAGAATACACCTGTACTCCATACCCTTCCGTGCGGATGCGTCTCAAACCATCTGCATCGTAAGAATAACCCGCTTCTAATTGTGCTTGACGAATCGCACAGGGGTTATTACTATCTCCAAGTACTACATCTGTAATTGAACCATCGTCTACGCCTCCACCTTTTGCGGCATCCGCTGCTTTTTGTCTTTCGGCAATTACTTTCTTTTTAAAGTCCGTGTACTCATCATTCAATAACTTGTAATCCATGGCATTTACAGCCGAATCTCTCTTCATACGGGTGATATCAGCTTTCAGCTTATTATTTTTATTTTCCAGTGCTTTATTTTCACTTTGTAAGCTCTGGGTTTTCTGCTGTAACACCGTATTGGCAGCTTTTAACTGTTCATTTTCTGCCTTCAGCTTTTTCTTAGACTGTGCTTGTAGCCCAGCAGTTAAGCACAGCATAAAGGCAACAAAAAAAATTGATTTAAGGAATTTCATTGCTAAGAATTATTTTTTATTGGAAATTGGTCTTGTACAATCCAAGAAA
Source organism: Flammeovirgaceae bacterium (assembly GCA_049600855.1). Taxonomy (GTDB): domain Bacteria; phylum Bacteroidota; class Bacteroidia; order Cytophagales; family Flammeovirgaceae; genus JBMYQA01. Next base: position 7,207 of record JBMYQA010000149.1, read on the forward strand.
TTAATGAAGTTGACTAATTTTCTCACCGTAACACTAACAAAATATCATCCGTTGATATTCAGTATTATTGTTGCAAAAAATCAGTTTTGGTAATTTAAAAATGAAGTTAATGTTTCCCTTTAAATAATCCAAGAAAAACACCAGAAAACCAGTGAAATAGCTATTCATAAACCTAAAATAAAGCTGATCTCAAATGTTCATTTTATTTTTGGACTAAACTAAGAGCTCGTTCAATTTCCTATTAGCTGCTAAAGAAATTGCCTAATTTTTTCAGCTGTAGCTGCTAATTCTTCTGGACTCATCTTCAATTTAGGTTTGGTAAAGCTGATGTCGCCGATGGAATTGATGGGAATCAGGTGTAGGTGCGCATGTGGCACTTCTAAACCCGCCACGGCCGATCCTACACGTTGACAAGGAACCGCTTGTTCAATAGCTTTTGCGACTTTTTTGGCAAATACGTGTAATCCAGCAAGTGTATCATCGTCTAAATCAAACATGTAATCCACCTCTACTTTGGGAACCACTAAAGTATGTCCTTCCACCACTGGAAAGATATCGAGAAATGCATAATAATTTTCGTCTTCAGCGATTTTGTGGGATGGAATTTCTCCTTGGATGATTTTGGTAAAAATTGAAGCCATAAATTTGATTATCAATAAGTTATAAAAAAGTATTTATAATAGACAGCAGTTCTCACTTTATAAAAAATGCTTGTTATTCTGCAAGAAAAGGACTTTTTTGTCATGTCGACGTAAGGAGACATCTAAGTGTCACGTGACTAAACAAACTCATTTGGCTTACTTTGGTACATAATTTTGTATTTTAATGGGCACGTAGATTTCTCCGCTGTGCGTCGAAATGACAAACTGAAAATTGCTGTATAATAGATTAATGATAAATTATTTCATAAAAAAGCCACTAGCATTGACCAATTAAAAGTAGACAATGCCAGTGGCTTGCGCAAATCAAGATTGATTTTTACATCAATCCTAAATCTATAATTTCAAATTTCATAATTCCTCGTGGTGTTTTCACTTCGGCAATTTCTCCCACTTTTTTTCCAAGCAATCCTTCTCCAATCGGAGATTTCACCGAAATCTTGCCCGTTTTCAAATCAGCTTCTTCTTCTGAAACCAACGTATAGGACATCTCTCTTTTACTTTTTTGCTCGCGAATCTTCACCGTTGATAAAATGGAAACTTTACTCGTATCTACTTTCGATTCATCCAACACACGAGCATTGGAGAGGGTATGTTCTAATTTATTAATCTTGAGTTCTAATAATCCTTGGGCATCTTTGGCAGCATCGTATTCTGCATTCTCACTTAAATCGCCTTTATCACGTGCTTCCGCAATTTGTTTGGCAATATCTGCTCTCCCTTTCGTTTTTAATGTTTGTAATTCTTCTTGCAACCGGTCAAAACCTTCTTGAGTGTAATATGTGTATTTTGCCATAACTTTACAGTTTTAGTTCATAACTTTTACAGCACTCCCACTAGTGCAACCATTTTTAATGATAATGCTTTTAGCGGTGATTCATAACGATAACCTATCCTAAAAGCAAAATAAACCAATTACATAAGCAGTCATGTTGCTCATGCGACTGGAGTTTTATCTCATTTTAGATGAAAAAAACGGCATCAATTTGAGCCGTTCTAATTATTGGGTAAACGCAAAACTAATAATTTTATTGGATTCGTCAATGAGAATAGTACATTCATTCCCTGCGAATTCATTTCAGCTTTACGAAACTTAACTGCTTTACGCTTCCAATTGTTTCAATTCTTCGCGCATCTTTTTAGGTAATTTAGACACTACCAACTCATACGAATGTTGAATCCAAGCCCTCACTTCCTCATCGGGCATTTCACCATCCATAATAATGGTATTCCAATGTTTTTTATTCATATGATAACCGGGAATCACACAAGTGTATTTTTCCCTTAACTCAATCGCTTTCTCTGGATCGCATTTCACATTAATACTTTCAAAGGTATTAATCCCAGTTAGTGCAAACATTTTGCCCAGCACCTTGAATACAAGGGTATTATCATCAAAAGGCATTTCTTCGGTAACGCCTGCAAAAGACAAGCAGTAATCGCGGTATTCTTCTATATGCATGATTTTAGATTGAATCGTTTCTTTTTCAAAGATAACTGGTTTTCCGTTTGAACCCTCCTTAACGTATCTATTAATTCATCTTTTTCAATTGCCAACAACTGTTAAGTTTGTTAACTTTTCGTCCACCCTCCATTTTACATTGTCATTGCTTCGTGTATCTCAAATAAAAACCTCAAATTCAAGGAATAGATTCAGCATACCATAAAGAAGTTAGAGAAAATTATATATTTGCGCTCCACTATCGCTTGCCTATGAAATAGACGACTACACTTTCAATTTAACAGACTTGATAGGGAAATTACCCGATTTTACTTACTTTCGGCACTTTGTATTCCAAATTGAACAAAGAAATTTGCTCAGTTAGAGCTACTCATTCAATTCATTATACAAGGAGGTGATTTAAACCTCGATACTAAAACATTCAGGTTCATAAGGTCACCTTCAGACTGTTAGTCGCATGAAATAGTCGCATGAAAATTGCGTAGTTTCGCAACTTGCCCAAGAAAGAAAAGCCAAAAGCTCAAAACTTTTCATGAATCATTCGGGCACTGTTAAAGGAAAGATTTGATCATTAGCGTTTAAGGATGATTTTCTGTTGTCCAAATTCCATATGCATCAAGTTTTCAAATGTCAATCTTAAAACAAGAAAGAGAAGTGTTGTTTAGGTCAATTTCAACGTTTTGTATCGTTCTATTTTTTTTATTAGCAGGATTTGGAACTGCTCTTGGTCAAGCAAAAAAAGATTCTGTTGATGTTCGTACAGATACAACGAAGGTAACGCCCGCATTCTACTTTAAAGATCGATTAGGGGATCCGTTCTCCATTCGAAACTCTCGCTCACCTTTATTGCTCCCCCTACCCTCTTCTATCCAATTTCAGATGAAGGTGGATACGAGTTTAAGGTATTTTAATCTCACGGAGCGATTTGGAGATTTCGATTATCGGTACCCATCGCTCATCAACATGGGCAGTTATCAGAAATATCGCTACAATCAGCTCATGACTGATTATTGGCGAGGGAGTGTCAATCCTGCTGATACGGCTACTACAGATGATCCTGATGCGATTATTCCGCCTATCGAGATTAAAAGTGCCGCATTTAAGCGATTATTTGGAGGGGATAAAATTGACCTTCAACCCAACGGAAATATTGTATTAGACTTTGGCGGTTTATGGCAACGAGTAGATAACCCCGCACTTTCTGTCAGGCAACAACGGCAAGGTGGCTTTAACTTTGACCAACAAATTGGGATGAACTTGGCCGGTAAAATTGGAGAAAAACTCAATGTCAATTTTAATTTTGATACTAAAAACACCTTCCAATTTGAACAGGCTTACAACATTAGCTATACTGCCTTTGAAGAAGATATCATCCAAGAAGTGCAAATGGGTAATGTCAATTTTCCCGTAAATAACAGCCTCATTACAGGTGCTCAAAACCTATTTGGTATTAAAACGCGCATGCGGTTTGGTAAACTGTGGATCAACTCTGTAATTTCCAACCAACGCGGAACCGTAGAAACCATTCGCATCAAAAATGGTGCGCAATCCCGTGAATTTGAAATCAGGGCGACCGAATACGATAACAACCGTCATTTCTTCCTTTCGCAATTCTTCCGCGATAATTACGAACGTTCCTTAACCAACTTACCCATTCCCAATTCTGGTGTAAACGTAACTCGGGTGGTGGTATACGTCACCAACCGAAATAACAATACCAGCGACCTCCGAAATATGGTCGGCCTGCTTGACTTGGGTGATGTGATTACAGATCGTACCGTTGGAGCCTTGCCCAAAACCGATTCTAATCCGAATGATAATATAGTGGATTTAGTACGGACGGATAATGAGAACCCCGCCATTAACAATAAAAGTTTACAGCAGTTACTCAGTGGAAATGGTGTGGCGCTCCGCGATGCAAATACCGTTGAAGCCGCTTTAACTGCCGAAAACTTGGTAAATGGAACAGAGTTCGTTCGCTTAGACAATGCGCGGCAATTAAATGAGAGTGAATACACCATCAATAATGCCTTAGGTTACATCTCCCTCAATACACCTTTACGAAATGATGAAGCCTTGGCTGTGGCTTACGAATATACCTACAATGGCGAGCAACATAAAGTAGGTGAACTGCAAGAAGATATTGTCCGATTGAATGATGAAGCCGTCATTTACTTGAAATTATTGCGCCCAGCATCTATCCAAACCAATTCCATTGCTTGGGACTTGATGATGAAGAATATCTATTCATTAAATACCAATCAGTTACAACAAAATGGCTTCCAATGTCGTGTCATTTACCGCGATGACGACACGGGTCTTGATCAGCCTAAATTGCAAGAAGGAGCACTCATTTCTACGCAACAATTGGTAAAAGTGATGGGCATCGACCAACTCAACCCTAACCGAGATCGTCAATCGGATGGTAATGCCGATTTTGTGGAGGGCCTCACCATTGACAAACTCAATGGACGTGTCATTTTCCCTACCGTAGAACCCTTTCGAATTGAGTTGGAAGAGAACTTCCTTGATAACGAACAGGAACTCAAAGACAAATATGTATTTAATGACCTCTACCTTAGAACGCAAGCAGATGCCCGACTAAATCGAACGCAGAATAAGTACTTTTTGAAGGGATCTTATCAATCGGGTTCTTCTTCTGAGATCATCTTACCTGGAATCAATATTGCTCAAAACTCTGTGGTGGTGCGAGCAGGAAATACGATGTTGAGTGAAGGGGCCGATTATACGGTTGACTATCAGTTTGGTCGTGTTCGACTCATGAACCAAGGCGTATTAAGTTCGGGTAAAGAGATTGTGATTCAATACGAGCGTGCTGACTTATTTGCACTCCAAACGCGAAACTTAATGGGAATTGATTTAGAATATATTCTCAATAAAGATATTCGCTTTACGGGTACCCTTTTACATTTTAATGAGCGCCCCGTATTAACGCGTGTGGCTATTGGTAACGAACCTGTAAAAAATACGGTATTTGGTATGGGCGTTGATTACCGAGGCGAATCGAATCTACTAACCAAAATTGCCAACAAAATTCCTGGTGTAAAATCCAAAGAAGCGACTCCAATTACCTTAAAGGCAGAAGTTGCCGGACTCATTCCTGGCTCACCTCGGCTTATTGGACAAAATGGAGTTTCTTACATTGATGACTTCGAAAGTTCAGAAGTGCCTTTCGATTTAACCCGAAGCCCACAAGCTTGGGTGTTAGGAAGTACCCCACAGCTCATTCTCGACCAAGATATGATTCCCAGCAACTTTCAAGGATTAGAAAGGGGTTACCGCAGGGCAAAGCTATCGTGGTACAATATCGACCAAGTGTTTTACAATACTGCTGGTGCTGGGCAAAATAATACCCGTCCTGATGGCATTGGAGATGATGATGTGCGGAACCAATTGGTTCGTGCCATTGGCTTTAATGAGGTATTTCCAAATAGAGCCGCTCAACAAATCTCTTTCCCAGAAACGTCTTTTGACTTAGCCTATTATCCTGACGAACGCGGCCCTTATAACTACAATGATAACCCTACCGAATGGGATGAAAATGCGCGCATGAACAATCCTGAAAAGAACTTTGGAGCCATTACGCGTGCCATTACACATGATGTCGATTTCGATAATATCAACATTCAATACATTGAGTTCTGGCTCATGGATCCGTTTGCTAATGGAGCAGGTGATGTCAATAAGTACGTTCGAGATAACAGAGGAAATACGACGGGTGGAGATTTATACATTAACTTAGGCAATATTTCTGAGGATGTCATTCCTGATAATCGTCACTTCTTTGAAAATGGCTTAACGGTAGATCGAAGCAATTTAACAGAATCGGAATGGGGATATTCTCCCAATCAACAGTATTTGACCAATGCGTTTGGTACCGAAGCAGGCGCACGCACCGCACAGGATGTTGGTTTTGATGGCTACAACAACCAAGAGGAAATGGACAGTTTACTCAGAAACCTCCCGATCAACGTCCAAGATGTATTTGCGAATGACCCTTCTGCTGATGACTTTGTACACTATTTAGATGCCGAAAGTCCTAATGGTACCGTAAAGATCTTGGAGCGATATAAAAACTTTACCAACCCTGAAGGAAACTCCCCTGAAAATACGACTGGCGGTGTAGTTCGTGCTTACACCAACTTCCCAGAAAATGAAGACTTGAACCGTGACAACACCCTTTCTACCATTGACCAGTACTACCAGTATAAAGTTCCATTGCGACCTGGCTTAGATATTGGTTCTTCCTTTATTGTAGATAAATTGGAAACTCGAGCACCTCAAGTCGGTGGAGAAGATGGTGATCCCATTACTTGGTATCAGTTTCGTATTCCTATCCGAACAGAAAATAAAACGAACATAGGCGGTATTGATGGGTTCAAATCCATCCGTTACATCCGAATGTTTATGACGGGCTGGCGGGAACCTGTAGTCCTTCGAATGGTGCAGTTTCAGTTAGTGAGTGCGCAGTGGCGACCTGTAACGGAATTTTCTGTAGCCGAATCTGGTGCTGGCCCAGCGGTAGAGCCACCACGCAATATTGATGTTTCGTCGGTAAACATTGAAGAAAATGGCGACTTGTCGGAAGGAACGATTCCTTACGATTTGCCTCCAGGCTTTATTCGTGACTTTGACCAAACCTCAGCCGTTACGCGTCAACTCAATGAGCAATCACTCCAATTGTGTATTGATGGGCTAGAAGATAGTGACGGACGAGCAGTCTTTAAAACCGTCTCGATGGATTTCATCAACTATAAACGCTTAAAACTAGAGGTTCACGGGCATAGTGCCACCTCAGAGACGGATGATCTGAATGTATTTAT
>JBMYQA010000150.1:0-14083 GCA_049600855.1 Flammeovirgaceae bacterium
AAATTTCCTAACTTTCGAAGTTTAAGCAAGTTAGGAAACTTGCAACCATTGAGTCAACGTTTTGAAACGTTGACGAGCATAATTTATGTATTTGATTATCAGAATCTTGCAAAACCATTGGGTAGAGAAGTCTACAACTTGGGCTGGTAAACTATAGCAGTCTACAGACTTCAAAATAGCACCATACAACCTACCATCAGTCGAGTCGAGCTATTCGTTTGGAAGTTTGAAACTTCCTTAAGAGTGGGTTCAAGACTATGTCTTGAACCATAAACCATACGGTTTTGTAGACTTGTGCTCTCGTCAATCAACCGTCATCAACACCAGTAGCTTTCACATTACACAGACAGAATAGGCCATACCCCTCACCTGCTTTGCTGCCATCTCCTTCGTGAATGGAATGCGGTTTATTCATTTGCTCATAGGCTTGATAGACTGCTTTGAAGTTGCCTTTGGTGATTTGATAGTAAAAAACGCTGCCTGCTGGCACGTAGCTATAAGTCACTTTGGGTTTATTAATCAGCATGTCATAGCCTCCGAACCGAAAGGGTTTACCAATAGCAGCCGTTAAGGGTTTAATACCCAGTTCCTTCACAGCATCTCCAAAGAGTAACGCTAACTTGGGCCAGCCCTCACTAAAATAGGCAGCCGTTTGCAGGTAGATTTTAAAGTATGTTCCTTCGTCCTCCGAGTTGGGTTCAAAATCAGCCAAACTGAATTGCCTCGCCTGCACATGCACATTCTTGGTTTCGCCTCCTAGCCGAATCAAGGTTTCCGCTTCTTGTGGAAGTTCACCGCCTTCCATATCAATGTCCAACACGATCTTAACTACTCCATGTTTTGCCGTATTTGGACGCATCATCCCCGTCCGAAAGAGTTTTCCTTCTTCTACGGCATATGTCTGATTATCAATCCCGATTCCGATTTTCTGTTCTTCTGTAAAAATGTCTTTGACGCGCCTGTAACAAGGCCGTTCAATGGATTCCCCTTGCACATAGGCTTTCATAAAATCGGCTTGAACCAAGCCATCGGGCAGCGCTTCTGCTGGTTGACTGGCAATTAATAAGGCCTCGTATCGCGCAGAGGAAGCCCATTGTTCTACATTGCCCGTAAATAAGCGCAGCGCTTCCAGTTCCCCCTCTTTGCCTTTCGGCTCCACATAATCCATGGGCAGGTGGTAATACATTTCGCCATCCATCCAATAGGCAATCTTTTTGATGCGGAGCTTGGCCGTTTCTTCCACACAATCCTGTGGATTTTGATGGGTTTGTTGGGCATACCACGTCCGTAATGCGCCGTATAGCGTACTGGGTCTGGGAAGTGCCAGCGTTTCGGCCCAGTTATCTTCCCCCATGTCAAATGGGCGACCATCTCTAAAAAATAGGGTATCGAGTGCGGTTAGGGTCAAAATCATGCTGTTGGGGTTTTCGATGTGGGAAAATGATTACAATGTCGGGCAATAAAATCGCAGCTATGCAGTGCGTTGAGCAGATTTTGGAAAGCCATGTATTGCTTTTGCTTGTCCTCAGTACAAGGATCATCAGTCATTTGGTTCCCTTTTTGGTAAGCCTTGAAAATGTCCTGCGAAAGCTCCTTTAACTTTTGTTTCACTTCCTGCTTTTGCCCTTTACCCATGATCCGAATGAACTCATTTTCAAGGAACTCCATCAAATCAGCCTGTTGTTGATCCGTGTGGATATCGCCATCTAAATCAATCAAACTATTGATAGACGCATGGTATTTGGGAATGGCTCTGGTTGGTAATGTACCATCCAAAATCATTGTAGTTAGTTTTTCAAACCAATTTAAGGTGGGTTCACAGTCTGTATACTGCCACTTCCAATAGCTCAACAATTGTTCGCCTGAGCGTTTCAGTACCGAAATAGCAAAGGCATTTCGTCCTCCATCCTTTTTTGCCACCTTCTCAGCTGCTCTTGCCGCATCCAACACCACGCCAAGCGGCGTTTTGTAATGGGCAATGGCAATACCTGCCGAAAAGCTCATGGGTTGTAAAGTTGGTTTAGCTATACCAGAATCTCGACAGTAGTCAAACATTGGTTCCGCTACGTATTTATCAAACAAGGTACGTAATTGCCTTACCGCTTCCCAAAGCGTGCTCAAGTTTAAAAAACCTAAAAAATCATCTCCACCAGCATAAACCGTTCGGCCATAACCTTTTTCAGATTTATCAATAAACGCTTTTGCCTCTCTGGCAAACTCACCCAATCGCTCCGAAAGCTTTTTCTGAAATTCGAGTAAAGCTTGATTGGCTTTTTCCTCTGCCACATCAGGTTTCATCCAGCAATTCCCACTCAACATTTCCCCCATTTTATCGGCATCGAAAAGGAGTGTGGCATAATACTTCAATTTGTACAATTGATGTTTTCGGAGTAAGGTGTTTAAATTGGAAAATGCCGCATAAAAATCTTTTACCTTAAAATCTTTCGCTTTATTGAAGCGTTTACACTCCGCAAATTTCTTTTTGGTATGCGATTCTTCGTGAAATAGCTGGTAATCTACTTCCCCCTCAATATTGCATTGATTGAGGAATTCACAATAGGCCAGCACTTCCTCTGGACTTTGCTTCTTAAAATAGTACTCGATATCCATTAATGCGACTTGCGTGACTGAAGGAAAATTATCGCCTTCCATTTTATACAAGCGCTTAAACATGCTGATGGCCGAGAGTCCTTCCCCTTGCATGATGTGCCGTACTTTGATCTCACTATGTTCTTTATGCCTTGGAAAAATCACTTTTTTAGCTTCACGCGTTGCCGCATCGGCCCCTTCGGGAACAATGATTTGCAATTTCCCTTGCTGCAAAAAATCATATAAATCGACTCCCTTTGGGGGTGTTTTTTCGTTATCTGTCAGTCGGTAATACTTCGCTACATAATCGCCCGTAAGCGTGCATTTTCTGCCTTGTTCGAGCATATTGGAAGGAAGGATGGGAAAAGCGTCATTGGGCAAGCTTTTCATACTTCTCGTAGCCTTAGCGCCTTGCATAATTTGGATGACTTGCAAAAAGTCTTTCCGATAATTTCCCGTTTGTTGGCAAGCCGACCAATAAATTTTAAAGGTATCCAAAATTTGCCGTTTTCCTGTACTCGTCAACTCTAGTTTATATGCATCAAAGGTTTCCTCAACCAGTTTTTCAAGGTGGCTCACTAAATCTGCTGAGACCTTCATTCCAAACTCTTGGATGGACATCGTTGGTGACAAATCGACTTCGGCAAGCAGCACATTGGGTTTATGTGCGTTATTGTAGTGTGGGAAAATGTAGAAATCGCGATTCTCTCCTTGCTCAAGCAATTGTGGCAATACGTGATCATAAGCATAGCCCGCCAAATTGGAAAGCAGGCGACTTCCTGCAAATAAATCCCGCGTTTTACGACTTTGCTTGATGAAGGATTGCACTGGGCCAATGGCTAAATGAAATAAATAACTCATAATACTTGTTTTAAGTGGCCTTCAAGTAATTGATTAAACTGTTTGGTTACCGTTTGATATTCCTGTAGATGTCTTGCTTTTTCCCGATCAGAAAAATCATCCGAATCTGCTAAAAAAGCGTAAGGCAGAAATAGCACGATGCCTTTATAGCGTCCATTTTGCTCCACAATATTCATGAAATAGGGCTTTGCATGCCGATCTAAAAAGGATTCTTGCTTTTTGTCCACAATGATGGGCGCAGCCAAATAAGCACGCTTTTGATAACGATGCTTGGGTTCCACATCCATTCGGGAAGTCCGATAAGCCTTGCCTAGTGCGGCGAGTGCGGCATGCCAAGTGGGGTAATCTTGAGGCGTTTCAAACAAAGCCAACTCCGTACTCGCTGCTGTGTAATTGGAAAGTTTTAGTGAGCGCTGCTGTAATGTTTTAGCTAATTGGAAATAATCGGTTGCTAGTTCTTTGCAACTCAAACTCCCAAATCCATTCCGTGAACGAGAACCGAGTCCCCCAAACGCGATGAGGCAATCAAATGCTTTGGTGATCACTTCTTGATCTGTTTCAGTCGCTTTTCGAATGGAATAATGGAGCGTAAACGACTCATTTTCTTTAATATAGCTTCTTGTAAACACATTCCCTTTTCCTTTTTGATACTCATAGGTTCCGTAACACAAGTATTCTAATAAGTTAATTGGGAAGCTGCGCTCACGCCCATTCACGTATTTGGTATAGCGCACCGTTTCTTTAGGTAAGGGATGATTGGATGGTTTTAATTCTTGATGAGGTATCCGCAAAATCAATCGGCTTTTTGAAGCGGATTCACCAACGCCCCCAAACAAGGCATTTTCTTCCTTGGCTAACTGTGCCATATCCGTTGTAGGATGGTACAAGCGATACCAAAACCGCAGCGCACCTTTGATGCTGGGTGGCCTAATTTCAGGGATACTGGGATTAGCTCCACCTAAAAATAGCGGGGTAAGAATCTTAAACGTTAAGGTATGTAATGACATCTGAAACTAAAATTTATAGCAGGTGTAGAAATAAGTTAGCATGAAGCAGAAGCTTGTAAACGAGGTCTTTTTTGTTCGAATACGCGCTGTTCTGCGGAATAAATGGTACCAAAGCCTCGTGCAGCAGCCTTTCCTAGCCCAATGTGGAGTGGTAACTTGATATTGGTTCGGAAGGTAAACCCAAATGCCGCCATATTGATTTTTTCTTTTACCTTTTCTCCATCCCGATCTATACTCATCAGGTGACACTGAATTGGAATGTCTAAGGGCAAACCCACACCCTTCGCATACTCTACTAAATTATTAACCATCTTCCCTTCAATCAGCTGAATGCGCTCTAGGAGACTCAACTCTTGCTTTAGGTGTTTATAGGTTTGAAAATCAAAGGTTCTACTCAACCAGTTATGCATGCGATAGGTATAGCTGGGTTCATCGGTAATTTCATGCGGAATCAATTCCAACTTCATGTTTTCAATATGAAGAGGTACTTCTTTCTCTCCCAATTGGATATGCCAATCGTTCCGCATCAGCAAATGCTGAATTTCCTCCACACCTTTCCCCAAACAAATCACCAGGGCCTTTTTGCGATAGGATCGATATTGAATGAGTGGATAACCGTAACGGAAGCTTTCATCAGGCAGGTGATTGTGAAACAACAGGTGTTTTTTCACATCTATTTTGGCATTAATTGCCCCCCGCAACTGACTCACTTGGCGTTGGGAGAGTTCAAGGTTAAAGTATATCTTTAAAATTTTTTGCTGGTGCTGCATGGCAAGGTGACGGTTAGCTTTTATAAATAAGGTTAGTGCAAGTTAGAGGTTTTTACAAGCCAAGTCAATACGCAGTAGTGATGCTTTTGGCTACTGGTTTTTGAGTATAGGAGCTAGATTTAACTTTACAGTATAATGGTAGGATTTCTATTAAAATTGGTATTTATACACAACATCTAATCTACATAAGTATCCATAATTCCACTGGGTGAATACCCTTGCTTGCGCCAAAGCTGTGCAGGATTAATAGCGCCATCAAATTCATTACTGTAGGCCGTAAACCGTTCCGCATCCCGATCTTCCTTTTGATGATACCAAAGCCTAACTCGGAGCTGTACTGGAATCGTTCCTTCATAAACAGGCACGGTAAAATCCCACTGGTGTTTATCTGGCAAAAAGAGGGTGTGATAACTATTGCCACACCAGCTACTTGGTGTGTACTCAATATCAGTCCATTTTCCTTGAGCAGTTTTCGCCTGCATCACGAGGTACAAACGACTGTCTTGCGCTTGAAAGTAGAGCGTATCTCCTGAGAAATTGGAAGCAGTTAGTCGAAAACCTTGATAGTTTTTATGGAAAGGTTCTTTGGATAACGTATCTACATATAAGGTTAAGCCTTTAGTCTTTTCTATTTTCTTCTGATCGCTCACGGGCTGATAGTCATGTTTTTCTCCACCTCTTCCCCAACCATTGTAAGGCGCTGATGCTAAGTTTGGAGAAGAGGCATAGCCATAGCCCCTCAGCATGTAATCAATATTAAGCGGCTCCAGCCCGTTTTTTTGAGTAGAATCCTCCCCTTTCAGTTCTTGCCAGACGACTTGCCCTTGGGAATTTAGATAAACAGATTTATCGTCTAACTCGGTAGGTTTTAATCCTGATGATGGTATATTAATATCATTGGCTGATAATACAACAATGGTATCTTTTTCCACATCCCAATAGTAGCTCATCTGCTCATATACCCCTTTTCTATACCTATCATCTGTAAAATAAACCTTATTTCCCTCCCTTCGGTCTAATTCGCCCTCATTAAAACCTCCTTTTACCTTAGGAACTGGACGAAAGTTCCCGTTCTTATCCATCACGCCCCATTGTGTATCGGTTTTTACCACTTCCCAACCATTCAGAAATAAAGATTCGTATTTTTGGCGATTTTGAGTTCTCCTAGAATACCTCCATTTTTCAACCCATCTGACATCAGCTAAAGGTACTGTATTCAATGTGCGGCCTGTAAAATCGATTAAATGCCAATTACTGGAAGAATCCTCCATAAAACTCAACCCATTTTTAAACGGCAAAAGTTCTTTCCAATGAGGGTGTTTTATTAACACTTCTCCCTTCAAATTCATCACTCCCTTATATTCATACTTACTGTAGTAATTAGCATAGTCATAACCTTCAAAGCCATTTCGGTCAAACTCACTGATAGCAACCACAATTTGTCCATCGTAGACATTTGCCCCATGAGCAATACGCAAAAATGATCCTGAAGCGTGAAACAATACATTCCCAGCTTCCTGAAATAGCTCCCAATCCCCATACCCCTTTTCTAGCTTAAACTCCCCCTCAAAAACACCTTCTCCCATATATTCAATATTAATGTATTTACCGCACGGAACTAACCATCTTCCATTCGGCTTGATCACGCCTGTTTGCGTCATGTTCAAAGGTTTGTTCTTTTCTAACTCATCGTCTTCCTCAACAATATAAAAACCATTTCCGACGAGCTTTATACGAGAATAGATCGTATCTAATACTAATTCTCCTTTGCGATTGATTAACCCATACCTCAACCTTTGCGTAGCAGAAACTTGAGCAAAGTCATTTTCATCAAATGCTTCAACTGCTCGATAATCGTGGTTAAATACTAGCTTTGCTTGTTTATTGATGAACTGGGATTTCCCATCTACATAAACTTCAGCGAGACCTTTCTGAAATGGCTTGGCAAAATCGAACATTGGATCAATTGCCCAATCTCCTTCTGCATCAATAAATCCGTAAACACCATCTAATCGCGCAGGCGCAAGTCCTTCAACAAATTGACCGATGGAATGAAATTTAGGGGGAATTACTTTTTTGCCAGTTTCATCAATAAATCCCCAACGATTATTTTCAATAATAGGATAAAGTTCAGGGGATTTGAAGAGCTGGCTCGATCGAACGAAAAAGAAAGCCACTAGCAGAAATGCTACAAAAATTAGTATCGATATCAATGTTTTTATGGAAAGTTGCATAGTGATTGTGGAATTTTTTATTGAACTTGAAGTTGTCTAAAATACAGTATATTCATCATTATTCCTCTTGATAGTTTTAACAAAAATAAACGCGTATCTTGAACACAAATTCCATCAATCTATCCCTAATGAAGCAATATTTCATTTACTTATTCATACTGTTAGGCCTAGTTGCATTCGCGTGCACTACACCTGAAAAAGCCGATTTGGTCATTATTAATGGTAAAGTAGTCACGGTGGACAGCAGTTTTTCTATCCAACAAGCAGTGGCGGTAAAAGACAAGAAAATTCTTTTTGTGGGCAACTCAACAGAGGCAAAAAAATACATTCATGAAGAGACGAAGGTCATTGATGCGCAGCACCTTTTGGTATTGCCTGGCTTAATTGATGCCCATGCCCACTTAGTCAGCTTAGGCAATTCCCTTGCTCAACTCAATACCTCCGACTGCAACGCTTATGAAGAAATTGTGGAACGTGTCAAACAAGCCGCACAGGAAGCTAAAACAGGCGAATGGATTATTGGAGGAAGGTGGGATCAAACCAAGTGGGAATCGGGCCAATTTCCCATTCACGATGCCTTGAGTGAGGTTTCTCCGAATAACCCAGTATACCTCTCAAGAGTAGATGGCAACTCCGCTTTAGTCAATCAAAAAGCATTGGAGCTGGCAGGAATAACTACTCACACCAAAGACCCTGAAGGGGGAAAGATTCTCAGAAAACCGGATGGTTCACCCACTGGTGTGCTCATTAACCGTGCAATGAATTTAGTTAAACAAAACTTTCCCAAAGAAACCGTCAATCAGCAAAAAGAGCGACTAAAACAGGCCGTTGCCGTCTGTATTCAAGATGGCTTAACAGGGGTTCACGAAGCGGGCATTTCCATCACCCAAGCCGAGGCTTTCAAGGGATTGGTAGACGACCAAGCGTTAGATATGCGAATCTATGCGATGTTGGGCGATCAAAAAAATCCCGAATATGCCACTGAGGATTTGGTGAGTCATTTTAAAAAGCAACGCGTAGAAGATTATGGCGATGGCCTATTTTCGATGAAGAGTTTAAAACTCTATTTTGATGGAGCACTTGGCTCTAGGGGAGCTGCATTTTTTGATCCGTATCACGATGACCCAACCAATACGGGCTTGTTAAGAATTCCGCCTGAGTACATTACGAAAGTGGCTAAAGCGGCTTTACAAGCAGACATGCAAGTGTGTACTCATGCCATCGGCATTCGAGGAAATCGCTGGTGCTTGGATGCTTATGAAAAAGCCTTGGAAGCTTTCCCCAAAGATGATCATCGCTTTCGCATTGAACATGCACAGGTGGTACGCGATGAGGACATCCAAAAATATGTCACGCTCCAGGTCATTCCTTCTGTGCAACCTACACACTGTACTTCGGATAAAGGTTTTGTAGAAGATCGTATTGGCACAGAGCGGGCGAAAGGTGCCTATGCTTGGCGCTCATTCATTGATGCTGGACTTGTGATGCCTTGTGGCTCCGATTTTCCCGTGGAATCTACGGACCCTTTACTTGGTATCTATGCCTTGCTTACCCGAAAAGATGTGCATGGAGAACCTGAAAACGGCTGGTATCCCAAACAGCGTGTGACGGTTGAAGAAGCCATCAAAGGCTTTACCATCTGGGCCGCTTATGGCGCGTTTCAAGAGAAAACGCTTGGCTCCATCGAAGTGGGGAAATACGCTGATTTCACCATACTTGATAAAGATATTTTGGAGAGTGATCCAGAAGAAATCCTCCAAACCCAAGTCATGTTTACCATTGTTGGTGGCGAAATTAAGTACCAAAAGTAATGGATAAACAATGAATGCACACGAACCAATCAGCTTGATTCGTATTGCTAAAGCTACATGCTAATCACCTCAAGGCGTTAGCCCAGTTATCGTTGCGCCATTAAATTCAATATCTCTTACATAGCAATAAAACGAATGCACATGAATCTTGAATCTATTAAAGAAAAACTGACGACCTCTTCCATTTTCCACTCAGAAGCGGCTATTTTAGAAAAACCCAGTGTGATTGGGTATGAAAAAAAGTTCCGATGGAGGTGGATGGCTACCCAATTAAACACCTTCATTGTAGCAACCGATTTTGGAGACGATGAAATTGATAAAGTAGTGATTGAAGCGCACCTCACTGCTTCATTCGGTTACGCAGAGCAGCACTATAGCGGTTGGCCTCGAGGGGTACAATCGGGCATTGGGGTAATTTCTATCCTGATTTCAAATCATGTTACCGATCTGGCAAAAAATTATTGCCACAAATTAAAATCAGGCAAAAAATGGGCTGGATTTACCATTCCTGTGGTGTGCGATGCTCAAACAGGTGAAGTGTTCCAATTTGAAAAATATCCGCTGTGGGGCAGAATCTATTACCCTCACTTTAGAAAATTGATTAATGAATTAAAATAGATATAGGTGTGGCGTGTCGATCTTCATGGATAGACACGCCATTGGCTGTTATTAGCGGCTATTCTTCTTTCAACTCTGTTTGGGTTTATACAAAATGATGATTTGTACAAGAACAGCCATGAATATCAAGAATATGATCTCTACTTGAGTAAATAGATCAATAGATTCCATGGTTTTATTGCTTAGCGTCATCTGTCTTCTCCCTTCCTTCAACTGAACTTTTGACAAGTCATAAAGATGATGTACAATCTCATCTATGCTTTTAAATATAGCAATCGTGTCCTTTGATTCTGAATTGACATATTCCTCTTCTAAACGAATGAGGTTTTCTAATTCACCTTTCAAGAAATTAAAAATTTCTTGCTCTCTATGTGTCAGCTTGGTCTGTTTGTATCTTGCTACTAACGCTAGCAATTCTTGATTAGCCTGATCATTTTTTGTATTCAAAAACGTCGTATCTGATATAGCCAAGGCAATTTCCTTTTCTTGAATCAAGATGGTCATTTCAAATATTAAATCACTGGCTACCACCCTATCTTCATAAATGGTTGTCACGGAATCTCTTAATCTGCTAAAATTCCCTTTATCTATGAGGTTAGTTGTTAAAACAATTACAAAAATTAAGAGTACACCTATAATCCACTTAACCTTACTGAATATCGTCATATGAGTCGTTCTTTTATTCTGCTGAATTTTCCGAAAATTACAATAACATGGAAGCTTTCACTGGTTCGTTTGTGTTTGAAATCGATTCATTTTTTGTTGACTTCGTTTTATCTCTTTCATCACATCCAACGAGTGTGTAAACGCACCAATTGCGTCCATTTCTTCTGCATACAATATTACTTTCGGGGGACTATAATTCCAAATTGTCCTGAGCACCACACTGTAAAGATTTTTGAATTGTTTTTTCCTGATTTTTTGTAAAAAGTTTGGAAAGAATTAATTGAGTAAATCCATTTTCCTAAAATGGCTATGGCCCTTCACTCTCTTCTTCACATTCTTCTGGATTTGCTGGAATTTTATCTTTATCTGTATCTAAAACAAAATACGTATCGCCTTTCTTTAAGTAGTGAACACCATCGCGAATGCCAAGCTCTAAATCCACCAAGGTAAATCCATCTTCTCCTGGAGCAGCAGGTCCGTGACAAAAGAGTTGGAAGGTCTCATTTTCTACATTTCCTGTGATGCGATTTACTCTTAGACTATAACCATCCATGCTTTGGTCTACCCAAACCCCTAAATGCTCCTTGCCATTGTGTTTTCCAATATCCATTTTCAAACCAAAACAGGTTCCATAATGCAATTGATTATCTTTTAAAACGCTTTCCACATAGTTGCCCTGTATTAAGGCCAACTTTTCCTGCATTTCCTCAAACTCACTCACATCAAATGTATTTTCGCCTTCTTCCCCACCTTCTGTTGACTTGTTGCTTTGTGCAATGTATTGTTGCGTTAAACTAGGCGACAAGGTAATCTTGCCCTGCTGAAACGCATACACTTCATAGAATGTCTCATCCCAATACGTATCTTCTTCGGCTCCTGCTCCCGAAGATTTTCCGCTTACATCAATGCCTATGACAATTTCTTGCATATCATCGCCATTTACATCCACTACTTTCACGGAAGGTCCTGCAAACGAAGGGAAACCATAATATTCATCGGTAGGATTAATGGGATTTTTAGGCACAATCATCTTTTCATACTGTGTTGCACCAACTTCACCTAAACGTTTTAGAAAAAAGTATTGATAATACCCTTCCGTACCGCAATAGGACAATACATAAGCACCATGATTTGTAATTACATCGAAATTTCCTCCTGGAGCATTGCAATATGCTGCCCAAGCACGTGATGCTAATTTATTTGTTGGCTCACCAGCATTTCGGACGATCGTTGTTTGATCTGCTATTGCGCCTCCCTCCTTCTCTACTGAATTCTGCTCATTTTTTGATTGACAAGCCACAAATAGACCAACAAAAAATAAATAGATACAAGTGCGTACAGTGCGTTTCATGAGCGTAATGTTTTAATGAATTAAAGCAGGGAAAATAATATGATACAAGCGATGATCCGCTTTCTCTCTTCGTTTCATCAACACCTTTAGCTTCTTAGTGAATGTTTCAGGTGTCTTAATCAATTCATATACTTCGCTATAAAACACCAAGTTTTTATTGAGTGCTTGCTCCACATCTTTCGATATGCTATCACCAAATACACTGTCCCAATTTTCATCCACTAGCATAAATTCTACCCACTCTTCATCGTGCTCAATCTCTTCAATAAAGTGTTTCTTATATTCCGCAGCAAACTTATCCAAGTCGACTGTGCTTAGTGGATGCACTTCCCAATTATCTATAATAAGCTCTACTTGGGTATGTAAATAACTTAAGCCTTGTACGACTTTGAACTTCTTTTCTTGTGCTTGGGCAGCAATTGCCATCACCAAAAAAAATGCAGTCAAAAGAACGGATTTCAAAAAAATGCTTTTCATACGGTCAACTGATTAATCATTCCATCACAATACTGTGAATTACAATGTTAATCATTTGCTTGGGGATATCACGAAGGAATGGTTTAAAACTTCAGGCTAAACTCAGTTCCTTTATGCTCAATTGACTTCGCAGTAAGTGTGCCTTTATGCTGACGCATAATTTGTCGAGACAGGCTTAATCCAATCCCTGAACCATTCTTTTTGGTCGTGAAAAACGGAATAAAAATACGATCGAGGGCATCTTTATCGATTCCTGGCCCATTATCTCTTACGGTGATGATAATGTGATTTTCGGCATCTTGTGTAGCAATGAGTGAAACGGATTTATAATCTTTTCCTGTTTCATCAAATTCTTCTAAGGCTTGAATTGCATTTTTAATCAAGTTAATGAGCACTTGTTCAATCAATTGCTGATCGGCAGTAATGATTAAACCATCTTTAAAGTGCGTGCTGAATACAATATTATGCTTTTCAAACTCTTGCTTCATTAGCACTTCGATGTGATGGAATAAATCGGACACCGAAACATGCTTGAGGTTGGGTTGTGGTAAATGCGTAAGGTTGCGGAAATCATTCACAAATCGGATTAGCCCTTCACTTCTTCGTTTAATCGTTTGGATGGCCATGTGAATATCTTCCAAATCTTCTTTTTCAATCGGCTTCCCTTCTTGCTCTTGCAAATATTCCACTTCACTTTCCAACACACCTGCCAAGGAAGAAACAGGCGTGACTGAATTCATGATTTCATGCGTTAATACCCGAATCAGGTTCTGCCAAGCTTCCATCTCTTTTTCCTCCAATTGGCTATGGATATTTTGGATGGTTACGAGCTTAAACTCATCTCCTTTCAAGTACAACTCAATGGCATAGATCGCCAATTGTACCAGCTCCCCATTGTGCCTTACCCTTACTAAGGTATTCGAGCCTGTTCGTAATTTTACCAGTTGCTCGACCAACTCTTCGCTAAAACTTTCTAATTTTCGAATATTTCGAAGGCGATTCACCTTTAGCAAACGCTTTGCAGTGGTATTGATAATTTGCACATTGCCATCTTTACTAAAGGATAAAATGCCTATGCCAATGTGATGGATGATATTTCTGAGGTACTGATAATCTGCTTCTTTCTCCGATCGAACCTGTTTAAACTTTTGTAAAACATTATTGAATTCTCGGTTTAGCTCATCAAAACTTCCGCCTTTGCCCGAAAGTTTATATGCTTGCGAAAAATCATCGTAACGAATAGAGCTTAAAAAATCAATGACTTCCCGATTGGTATTTTCCAACAAGTTGATTAGCGTGACCACTTGAAAGATAATAATCACTCCAATGACTAATACGCTAACCAACCTCATCTTCTCCTCTTGATGTACTAAATATACCAACAAGAAGATGGAAAAGCTCAAGCCCATCACACGGGCGATGACGTTCAATCTAAAATCTCGAAAATTCAATAGCCTTCATTCTTAGTTAAACAATTCACAACAGCTACCATTCCAATGAAAAGGAATGATTTACAAACCATGCTTTTCCATTCTTCAAGAGGGCTTTCGTCAAGTCTGTTGAAGTGTCCCAAACCTGCATTTGGAATTAACACGTCAATCCCTCCAAAGCGATCAACCATAGTGTTTACAACGCTTTTCACTTGCTCTGAGTCTCTGACGTCACATTTAAGCCCTACGAACTCGCCATTAAAATGCTC
>JBMYQA010000151.1:0-13974 GCA_049600855.1 Flammeovirgaceae bacterium
TCTGTTGTTAAAGGAATTGATTCATTCCTTGAAGGTAACTATTTTTGAGACAAGTTACATAAGTGATGAAAGCTATTTTAAAGTGACAAAGTAGTATTAATTATTCTAAATTTTGTAAGATAAACACGCCAGCCCCCGCAAAGTAGCCAATAATCGCCAACCAGCTTATTCTACGTACATACCAACCAAAAGCGATCTTTTCCATACCCATTGCGGCTACCCCAGCAGCCGAACCGATAATTAGGGCACTACCGCCAGTTCCTGCACAATACGCAATAAATTGCCACATGCGATGATCTGGTGGAAATTGAGTCATTTCGTACATACCCATGGTCGCAGCAACCAAGGGTACGTTATCCACAATAGCTGATAATAATCCCAAAGAAATACCAATGGTATATAAGTTGCCAAAACGCTCATCCATAAGCACCGCTAAATCTTTCAGCAAGCCAGTTGCCTGGAGACTCGAAATGGCAATCAAAATGCCAAAGAAGAATAATACACTCGGCACGTCTACTTTTCGGAGAACACCAATCACGGATAACGGATCTTTATCTTCATCATTTTTACTTTTATGCAAAATTTCCGTGACCAACCAAAGAATTCCTAATCCTAATAAAATCCCCATAAAAGGCGGTAAATGCGTCACTGACTTGAAAATAGGAACCATGACCAACATGCCTACTCCTAAAAAGAAGACCGTTAATTTTTCTGCCCTGCTTACTTGTTTCATATCGGCAGGAACCATAATGATACGCGTTGTTTTCATTTGCCCATCTCGTGGTGCTTTTACTTCTCCTTTCATAAAGAAAGATACAATTGTAAGCGGAACGAGCAAACAAACCAGACTCGGTAAAATGAGCGAAGTGATGATGGTAGAAGTCGTGACCTGCCCTCCAATCCACAGCATGGTAGTGGTGACGTCACCAATTGGCGACCAGGCTCCCCCTGCGTTTGCAGAGATCACCACCATACTCACAAAAAATATCCGTTTTTTATGACTTTTAATTAGTTTCCTTAAAATGGAAATCATAACGATGGTAGTCGCCAGATTATCTAAGGCTGCTGATAAGAAAAAAGTGAGTATACACACCACCCAAAGTAACGAAGTTTGCTTTTTAGCAGTAATTCGACGAGTGATGACTTCAAAACCTTCATGGGCATCAATCAGCTCTACAATAGTCATTGCTCCCAATAGGAAAAAGAGCACACCAGAAATTTCCCCAATGTATTCAAATAGTTGATGCTGAATCACATGATGTGGCCGATCACTCATGACAATATAGATGGTCCAGCACAGCACGCCAACAATCAATGCTGGAGCCGATTTATTAATTTTAATATTGTGCTCTAAGGCAATCGCCAAATACCCAATAACAAAAACAATAAGTAGTAAGGTTATCATAAGATTGAAACCGTCTAGTTTGAGTAGTAAAAGTGCTTCAATTGAACGTAAGTGCTTGACCACAATTAATCGCATAATTTTTTCTTCGTCTTTTTCACTACCATTTCGTTAGGAAATATTGCTGTAGCAATCAATGCTAGAGCTGCATTTCCTGCCTCACGATAGCAAAAAATACTTTGAATAAATTATACGCTTAATTATGTCCAAGCACTTACAAGATCTATATAAATCAATATACTTAGACCGTTAAAACAATCTGCAAAATAATGAATGTACGCATTAACACCAGCATATTTCCAATAAATAAATGATAATAAGAAAATTCTAAATCTTGTAAATTTTCTACCTTACCTATAGCTTTGCCTTTTGCTATGAATTTAGACCTTCTTTATCGAGATAACTTTCTCGTCATAATTAATAAACCATCGGGTTTATTGGTGCA
The DNA here is from genome assembly GCA_049600855.1 of Flammeovirgaceae bacterium. Taxonomy (GTDB): domain Bacteria; phylum Bacteroidota; class Bacteroidia; order Cytophagales; family Flammeovirgaceae; genus JBMYQA01. Next base: position 1,848 of record JBMYQA010000151.1, read on the forward strand.
TAAAAGCGAAGTAGATAAGCATGAAACACAAAATGCCATGCACTTACTGCGCGACCAGTTGGGGCAATGGGTTTATACTGCCCATCGAATTGACAAACCCACTTCTGGCATACTCGTATTTGCCCTAGACCAAGCTACTGCGCGAATGATGACAGCGGTTTTCACGACCAAACAAGTAGTAAAAAAATATTTGGCTGTAGTACGCGGTTATACCCCAGAGCTGGCGACTATTGATCATCCCTTAAAAGTACGGTACGATCGAACCACTGATCGTAAAGCGCGAACGGATAAACCCCCTCAAGCAGCTACAACCACTTATAAACGATTGGCCACGGTAGAACTGCCTTTTGCAGTAGGTCGCTATTCAACTGCTCGCTATTCCCTCATTGAGGCGCAGCCCCTCACAGGTCGAAATCGGCAGATTCGAAGACATATGAAACACATTTTTCATCCAATTATAGGAGATACTTCGCATGGCGATGGCAAACACAACGACTTTTTCCGCGAGCAATTCCAGTGCCATCGTTTATTACTGCACGCACACCAATTGCAATTCAAACATCCCCATACCGGCGAAATGCTGACTGTTCATGCACCGTTAGATCAACCATTCTCAGGGCTATTAAAAAAACTTGACTTTCCAATTCCTACGCCAAATTAATCGTACAAAAATGAAAAGCGCTCAACGCCTCCTATCCACACTTAAAAACCTTATTTTCATTACTTTACCCACCTTGCTTATTCTATTGATTGCTTTAGAACTATTCTTCAGATTTGGTATTCGGGCAAGTGACCCTCCCAATAACTATTTTGATGAAACACAACGCCTGTATTGTTTTGATGATGTGGGGGAAACCGGCTTATTTACCATTGGGAAGTTTGCGGATATCCAAACCAGCTGGCAGATTAACAATTATCGTTGGAATGCTCCCATAGATTACCATCCCTCTTTAAAGCAACCTCTCATTTCCATCATTGGCGATTCATACATCGAAGCATTTCAGGTTGATGTTGACAAAAACTACCCTTCTTTGCTTCGGAAATTGCTGGCAGATGAATATCAAGTGTATTCATTTGGTAAATCAGGAAATCCCTTTTCTCAATACCTGCATTTAAGTCGATATGTCACGCAACATTTTGACCCAGAAGTACTCGTATTTAATTTAGTACATAATGATTTTGGGGAAAGTATTCAGCGTTTATACCCGCACAAAAGTTATATGATGCAGTTGGCGATTGATCAACAAGGGCAAATTAAAGAAACGACCCCAAAGGCTCCGTTAGCTGCTCCTCAATATCACTTTTGGAAACGATGGCTCCGAAAAAGTGCCATTTTTAGGTATTTTATCTTTAATCTTAAACTTACTGGTAATACCTCAGTTATCCCAAAAAAGGCTAAAACCAAAAAGTTTGAGGCGAATGTGAAGGTAGAAAAACTGAAGAAAAGACAAGACCTGATCCAAAAAGCGACCGCTTATTTAGTAAAAACCATTCGAAATGAAAATCCTGATAAACAAATTATCATGGTACTAGATGCCCCACGACATCACATCTATCAGCAAACACTTCAAGCTAGCGAAGTAAATTGGATACACCATATGATGGATTCTTTGTGTGTGCAACATCAAGTTGATTTCATTGATTTAACTCCTGTGATGACTCAAGACTATCAAAAAAATCGTCAAAAGTTCAATAGTGACTTAGATAATCATTGGAATACATACGGTCATCAGCTCGTAGCACAAACGCTTTACCAGCATTTAATACAGCCTTAGCCTCTCCATTTATCACTTAATTTAATTAAAAACCTTACAAACGAAGCTTTGTTAAAACTTATTGTGTTATGAAAATGAATATTTTGCAAAAGATTTGAATTGGTTTTCGCATTTTTGTAATAGACTCCCAAAAAAGAGCATTACAACAATCAGCATGAAGTGTGGCAAACTTCATCGGTATGTGTCACATCACTTTCGGTTCCATGTCTCAACAAAGATGTATCTTATGGTGTTTTTTCTGCCTATTACTAGGAATAGATTACTCATGCTGCGCCCAACAAGCTACCGATTCTACCAAAACGAAACGCTATTTCGATTTAAAGCCTAAGCTTGCCAGCTTCTCACTCACCAGCATTCGCAGCTTTGCCATTTCTGGTTCATCGGAGCACTTGGGCAATGCTGATGCCGAAATTAACGAAAATCGGCGTAGAGATGCCTTTTTACGTTTCCCCATCTACATGAAAAATAAATGGCTCGTGGGCTTAGGTCTCGTCTATCGGCATGAGCAATTTACGTTTGATGATGCCGATCAAATCAATTATGCACTCTACAAACGACTGGAAGATAAAGGCCTTCGAAGAACGGGGTTAGATGTATTCTTCAAACGAAGCTATACCAAAAGGCGTTCCCTCACAGGCAGTTTTAGCATTCGTTTAAATGGAGACACGTATCACAGTGCCAGTCTGTATAACTTTTTGAAAATATCGCTCATTGCGGCTTATTCTAAAAAGAAAAATGACCGCACCGAAATTGGATGGGGATTAGTTGGCGGATATGACTTAGGTACCCCGCTCGTTTATCCCTTATTCATCTACAAACATCATTTTAATTCACACCTTCAGGTAGATTTGAATCTCCCGAAACGCGCCAGTTTGCTTTATGGTTTTTCCGATAAAATGTTCCTTTCTGCCACTGCGGAGATATCGGGTGCGAGTTATCATATTGATGACAATATTTTAAAAGATTTTGGGAGTTTGGAAATCAGAAAATCAGAATTTAGGGCAAAGCTTCGGCTCGATCGAGAAATTCACGATTGGCTGTGGTTTGGAGCCGAGTGTGGCGTAGTAAAATACATCAACTTCTTTGTTTCTGAGCCCGCAGCACTTCGCGATGATGCCATCATTAACCTCAATCCAGATCACGCGCATTTCTTTAAATTTAGTATTTTCATGGTTCCTCCCAAAAAGATTTACGATGTCATTCGATAGTCGTCCATTCAGCACCATTTTTTCAGGAATCTTGTTAAATTACCTGCTTGAAATTAGGATTAGAGCAATAAGTTTTCTTTTGATGACTAATCTCAACTCAATCCACCTTAAATGAATGATTAACCATGATGCAAAAAATTAATGAGGCCATTGCCTACATTCGATCTCAACACAGTGGAACGCCACAATTCGGCGTAATCTTAGGAACGGGCTTGGGCGCTTTAGTAAATGATATTGATATTGAAACGTCTATTTCCTATGAAGACATCCCCCACTTTCCTGTATCTACTGTAGAGACTCACACGGGAAAATTAATTTTTGGAAAACTTGGAGGAAAAAATGTGGTTGTCATGCAAGGCCGCTTCCATTATTACGAAGGCTATTCCATGAAAGAGGTGACCTTTCCCGTACGTGTACTCAAATTGTTAGGCATTGAAAAGCTCTTTATTTCCAATGCTGCGGGTGGCTTAAACACCAACTTTGAAAAAAGCGACCTTGTCATTGTAAATGATCACATCAATCTGCAATATGAAAACCCATTAACAGGGCCAAACTTAGATGAGTTAGGTAGCCGATTTCCAGATATGAGCCAGCCTTATGATCGCAACTTGATTGCCTTAGGTAAAAAAGTAGCTGAACAAGAAGGAATTACAGTAAAAGAAGGCGTTTATGTGAGTGTTCCTGGGCCAAATTTGGAAACCAAAGCAGAATATAAATACCTCACCATCATTGGAGCCGATTGTGTTGGCATGTCTACGGTTCCTGAAGTCATCGTAGCCTGTCACATGAGTTTGCCTGTATTTACCGTTTCCGTCATTACAGACATCTGCTATGGCGAACTAGAACCTGTTGATATTGCAGACATTATTGCAGCAGCAGCCAAAGCGGAACCGAACATGACCAAGCTCATTGCTAAAATGATTGAATCATTGTAAGTAAATTAATGGTTATAAAAGTCAATTAACCTTTTATTGATTCCCTAAGCAACCATTCATCAGATGGCCTGAATTATGAATGGTTGCTTATTTTTGTACATGCTGTTGTGCTGAACGAGGCTAAGCCAAAACTGGTTTATCATGAATTGGCATAGAATTCGAACAGTTTTCACAAGAATTACGACCAAGTTCTTAATATCTTCCAAACCAATATGAAACAATTCATAATCACCTCCATACTGTTATTCGGGATTTCCATATCCTTACAGGCAAGTGACGACTACATTAGCTTTAAAGATATCAATACGCAAGCTGAATGGAATGCAGTGTTAACCCTTTCGAAACAGCAACAACGACCGATTTTTGTGATGGTACATACTTCTTGGTGTGGCTATTGCCGAAAAATGGAGCGTGATGTCTATACTAAAACTAAAGTAGCAGCTTACCATAATACCAACTTCATCAATGTAAAAATTGATGCCGAAACCGAATTTGGAGAAGGCTTTTCAGTAAAATATCAAGTAGACGCCTTTCCTGGCATTCTATTTTTAAACGAAAAAGCGGGCGTATTACAGCAAGAAATTGGTTATATGCCTAGTAAAGATTTGCTCTATTTGGGAAAGGAGTCTTTATCGATTCATCAGCAGATGGATAGCTGGAAAATGGAGTACGAAGCTGGCAAACTAGATCGAATAGGTTTAATGAATTATGCTAATGCCTTAGCCCAACAAGGTGAGAACAAATTAGCCCAGCAAGTTGCCAACATCTTTTACGAGCAACATCAAGACTACAATTTTTCTAATTATGAGGCTATTCGATTTGCCACAAAATTTGGGAATCAACTCAATGGTGAAATTTATCAAAAAGTGATGGCGCAGCACAAAGCAATTGCCGAAGCTGACTACAAGGATTACCTCCAATCGGTTTATGATCGAACGCTTGAGCTCGCCATCCAAAAAAAGGATTTCGCACATGTAGAACAGCTCATCAGCGATTTATTGCCAAAGATGGTTGGCAAACAGCAACAAGATCAACTTCCCGCACTTGCTGTGATGACCAAAGCTTCGTTTTATGCAAATACCGCTGCTTACGATCAATACATTCAATTAATTGAAGCGTTTTATCAAGAAAAGCAACAGGGAAATGCAGAGTTTCTATTTGATCAAGCCTATTACATCGTTCAAAACTATGATGCTGCTCCATTGCTCAATGCCTCTATCAAATGGATTGATCAGGCCATTGACTTGAGTGGAAATCAGTTTTCATTTGCGATGGTGAAAGCCTATGCCTATGGAGCCCAAGAAAATTATCGTGAAGGGGTAAAGTGTGCCAAAGAAGCATTAACCCTTACCAGAGACAAGCAAGAAAAACACATTGCCCAACAAGTGATTGATGCATTTAAAGCAAAGGCAAAATAGTAACTACTTTTTAATTTTATAATAGGCCGTTCTACTCAAGGTTTCATTCATTTCAATGATAATCGAATCCAATTCTTCGGAGGTCATTCGAATCATTTTAAGTAGGTCTTGTAATTCTTTTTCTTCATAGGATTGATCACTTAACAACAAATTTGTTAATCCCAACATGCGTGCTAAAGGACCTCTGATTTTATGAGAGGTTTGAAAGGCATAATCTTCTAAGTCTTTCAATAATTCTTCGCGTTGGCTAAAGAGGTGTTTGTGTTCGGTAATGAGGTAATTGATAGACATGTATTCATAAATTTCCCCATTCGGTTTTTTAATGGGAGAAATGATGGTATCCATCCAGTAATCACTGCCCTGCTTGGTACTATTTTTCACTTCCCCTCGCCAAGCTTTTCCTTGCGCGAGCGTATCCCACATCTCCCGCCAAAAAATAGCATCGTGAAAACCAGAGCTCATGATGTGATGTTTTTCACCTACCAATTCGCTCAATGTATAGCCCGAAACTTCGCAATACTTCGCATTCACGTGTTTGATGTTACCTTCTAGATCGGTAATCGACACTAATGCCGCTTCATCTAAGGCCATTAATAGGTTCGTTTTCTCTTGTTCACTTTCCAACATCGCTCGTTCAGCTTTTTTTCGATTGGTAATTTCAAGACTGAAAATCGCGATGCCCTTCACTTTTTTTTCATCCCAAATGGGGTTGTAATACACTTCTGCGAAGTATTCAATATCATTGTAATGGAAATGATCTTCCTCCATAAACCGTTCTCCCTTCAATGCCCGATCAAAGCGTGTTTTCCAATGCATTTGGAGTCGTGCTGGAATGAGCTTTAATAGATTTGCTCCCTTATGAATCTCTGCGCCTAATAAATGTCGAAATTGCTTTTTCCCCGCAGAGTTCACCGTCAATACCTGATATTCATGATCAATGGAAAGAATAACATCAGAGGTATTTTCAAGAACAGATGCGAGGTTATTTTCTGAGTTTTTTAAAGCTAGTTCCGTTTTTTTACGTTGGGTAATATCTAAGGCCATCCCAATTACGCCTATAATCTTTCCCTGAGCATCAAAGTTGGGCGAATAATACACTTCAAAGGTCAGATCATCTAATACTATTATTCCTTCATAAACTTCGCCTTTTAATGTTTTTTTAATCGCTGCCATTACCTCAGGATAATCTTGATAAATCTCAAATACAGATCGCCCGACCAACTCGCCAGGCTTTAAATTCAAGGAGCTTAGCATTTTTCCCTCAGACAGTAAGATGGTACCCGAAATGTCAAACATAAACACAATGGGGGTACTGTGCGTAACAATGGCTCGAAAGTTGGCTTCACTTTCAATTAATTTATTCTCTACCTTTTTCTTTTCAGTGATGTCGATTTGAGAACACCAAATACAGTTGATACGGCCTGCTTCAATAATACTAACGGTATTGCTCAAAAAGCATTTCTTTTCCCCTTCTGCATTGACCTCTGAGGTTTCTAAGTTTGTCCATTGATAATTGTTATTGAGGTAAAAAGAAATAATATCTTGAACCGTTTCCCAATCATCCCAAATAATTAATAACGATTTCCCAATAATATCCTCCTTGCGTTGAAAGCCATACATCTGTGCCAATTGATTGTTGCTTTCACCAATGTAAGCATGATTCACCATCCAATTAAACTGATCTTTCATTGGTAAATCAATCGGCATGGGTTTTAAAAAGTCAATGCGAAAAATACCCGATTGATTCGTCTCAAAAAACGTTTGATGATGGAGTTGTGCTTCCTTAATTTCTCGCTTAGCCGTTCTCAAATCTCGAACAGTGGAACTCAATCGCGTATTCGCTTGATGAATCCTTCTGATAAATCGCAGGATCAAATAACCTTGAATAGGAAGTACAATCAATCCAAGTACGATAAACACAATGAGCAATGACACATTTCTTCTCAGTACGCTTTCATCTGCTTTAAAAGTGCCTTGAAGTTGTTTAAACTCTAGGTATTGATTTTGGTGTAGTTTCACGAAGGTCTCTAAATAGAGTCTTCGGTAACGCCCGTATTCTGCATTATTAACCAACTGAATGGCACTATCAATTTCATGAGCTTCAACTAACGAAAACACTCGTTTTTCATAGTCAATAACTGTTTGTGCGTATGCTTTTTTAGGATTAAAAATTGCGTGACTTTTGGCAGAAAGTTCTTCTTGTTGAAGGGAATCTAAACCAGATTCAAAATTAGTTAACGCTTGATCGTACTTAATTAACCACGATCGGTCTTGTGTATACACATAATTTCGCACAGCTTGTGTCAGTACCTCATCGAAATACAACAGCATTTCGGTTAACCTAGTCTGTCGCTGTTTTACTTCAAGCTGTTCGCTGTCTTTTTCTACTTTTTCTAGTGTGGTATACGTATGAAATGCCAACCAAATCGTCAGGAGGCAAATCGCAGTACAGGAAGCTAAAAATATGTATTTTAATGTTCGGTTTCGCATGAACGTTTAGATTGCAAGCATTGTCAGAATAATTGAGTGATGGGGTTTAGAACATGTTTGAATAAAATTTTTGAATCACATTCAAACATGCTCTTATGGTGCTCAGATAGTTACCAAAAATAGTAAAGTTGATTGGAGTTTCAATACTCAAATCAAGCGAATTCGAACTTTCTTCTTCTTTAGTCGGCTGTTATCTAACTGCTGAATTAACGATTTGATTTTCTGACTTTGTACGGCTACAAAGGAACAATCTTGCTTAATTTCGATCATTCCAAGCTCATCTTTAGCCAATTTGCCTTGTTTGAAAAACAATCCAGCGATGTCTCCTTTTGAAATTTTATCTTTTCTTCCACCTGAAATGAATAAGGTTTTCCAAGCAGCAGCTTGAGGAATTGCAGCTTCTTGCAATACTTCAACCTCCTGCGTATGAATAAACTCAGGGAGCTGTTCTTGCTCCCATGTTAGCACATAAGCAGTGCCATCACTAAACATGCGCGCCGTTCGACCATTTCGATGAATAAACTCTTGTTCGCGATGGGGCAAATGGTAATGGATAATGAACTTAATTTCAGGAACATCTATTCCCCGCGCAGCCAAATCAGTAGCTAACAAGAGTTGGTGCGTGCCATTTCTGAACTTAATTAGGGCTCGTTCACGCTCCATTTGCTCCATGCCTCCATAAAAACAACCGTGGGCAATACCCTGTTCTTCTAAAAAAGTACTCACACGTTGGATGGAGTCTTTATAGTTACAGAAAATAATGCCTGGTTCATTTCCAATGTGGCAGAGTGCTTCTACTAAGGTTTTTAGCTTATCTTTTTCAGGGGATAGAATCAGTTTGATTTGAAGTTGCTGCCGTTTTTCCGCCAAAAAATTGATGTAATGCGGTTGATCTACACCAATAAACGGAGGCAAATCGGCTTCTTCCGTAGCAGAAGTAAGGATTTTTTTTCGGATATTAGGTAGGGCTTGCACAATTTCGTTCATATCCAACTCAAAGCCTATTTCTAAGGATTTATCGTACTCATCGAGGACTAAGGTGGTAATGCTTTCGGTTGGAAAAGTCTCGCGCCTGAGGTGATCTGCCACTCGTCCAGGCGTACCCACTAAAACGGCTGGCCGATGTTTTAAATTGATTTTATCTTTTGAAAAGTGCTGTCCCCCATACACGGCGTTTACTTTATAGCCTGTTCCCATATCGCGTGCTACTTGTTCAATTTGGATCGCTAACTCACGAGAAGGGGTGAGAACTAATGCTTGCACATCAGGATTGTTGGGATCGAGTTCGGCAAAAATGGGTAAGAGAAAGGCTAGTGTTTTACCCGTACCGGTGGGCGATAACAACACAATTTCCGAATGTGCATGAATGGCTTGGCGAGCAGCTTCTTGCATGGCATTGAGTTGTTCAATTCCCAACTTCGCTAAAATTGCACGCTGATTTTTTTTGTTGCTTGACATGCCCACAAAGGTAGGGGAATAGGAAGATGAATGGAAGAACGAATAAGTATTTCATGAGTTTAACAAGTTAATGCTCATCCCCCTGATAAATCCACATGGGTTCGGTTTGACCAGCACGAGTAAAGCCAACTTTCTCATAAAAATCAATGGCCTTTCCATCAGCGGTGAGCATTTGCATGTGGAAATGACCGTAAATCTCCTGCATCCGATCCACAATCATGCGCCCAACGCCCTTGCCCTGATAATTGGGATGAACCAACAAATGTGGGTAGTACACCACCAAATGCCCATCAGAAATGGCATTGCCCAAGCCTACCAACTTTCCCCCTTCCCAAGCACTAATCAGGCTGTGGGAATGCATAAGGGCTTGATACAAGACTTCAGGTTTATTGGCTGAGCTCCATTCATTGGCTTTGTACAGTTCAATAATGGCTCCCTTGGAAATATCTCTGGTGTTGGAAATGGTAATGGACATGTTTTTGGGGTAAAAATAGGTTGGAGCAGAAACATAGGCAAGTGGTTAGTTGACTTGCTGGTTGTATTATTGACAACTGGTGAAGTCATGACGAGAGAATGTACAATCGACTATTCTTCCCCCTCTTCCACAATAATGATTTTATCTACATTGAGCGCTTGATCGAGTTGGCCTGATGCTTTGAGGTAGTCATATTGGGATTGCGTAAGTTTTGCATTAGATAAATTTGTTCTTGTTAAATTAGTATTAGTCAAATTAGCTTTTCTTAAATTAACAAAGCTTAATTCAGCATCTGTTAAATCAGCATTCGTTAATATAGCCCCTAACAAGTTTGAATTAATTAAATTTACCCATCGTAAATTAGCTTCACTCAAATCAGCTTCTTTTAGATTAGAATTCCATAAATCGGAATCACTCAAGTTTGCATATTTTAATATTGACTTATGTAAGTTAACTTTCCTTAAACTAGAACGTGACAAATCTGCCCTTATCAAATTAGCATCTCCTAAATCTCCCCCGTTAAATGTAAAGTGGCCCAGATTCACATTAGCCAAGTCTGAACCTTTCAAATTTTGGTTGTATAAAAGAGTGTGTTCACTTAACCGAATTAAGCTGTAAAAATGAGATTTAGAAGGGGTATTATCAGGAAAGTTTATTAAATTTGAATAAGCATTGTCATTGTCTCTATCTTTTCCAATGATCATATAGATATGCCAGAAATTATAAAAAGTAGTTTTAATCAAATTTAACGGGTTTCTCCCTTGAACTAACTTAAATAAAAAATCACGTTTAATTAATTCTGAGAAAAAATAGTTAAAGCGACTAAGTAACTCTTCTCTCACCTCAAACGTATCCCTTAGAACTAAATTATCAACATGATTGATCAAATCTTTTTCAAACTTCACATATTGAAATAGGTGAGCAATTAACTCCAAAGCTTCATCTGTCTTATTAATATTATAAATCTTTCTTTCTTGCCTTTTTTCACCTTCTCGGAATAGTTGTAATTTCCTCCAGATATATTCAGCCGTTAGATATTCTCGAAACGACTTATGAATAAACTCAATTCCATAAGTCTGAACTATATCACCTTTGTGTTGATCATCCTTATTTTTCAATGTATTTCGCATGTAAAAACTCATCATGATTAAGCGAAATATCTTTTTCAACTCATTCTTATCCTTCTTACTAATCAGCTTGTTCAAATTATCCATATCGGTAGCATTAGCTAATTGTTGCTCTCCAATATATTCTTTATCATTAATAAGTATTAAAAATGCTACTTCTTGGAGTATTTTTCTCAACATAATTTTAATTCCTCCTTCTTTTAACTTTAAATTCTTTTCTAACTCAATAAAAACATTATCAAATCCTTTTTCTTTTTTATCATATCCCCGATCTATGACAGAGGTAAACAGTTTATCATATAAGTCTGCTGAATTATGAATAACTTTTATATATTCTTCATTGAATAATTGAGCTATTATATAAAGTAAAAGTGGTTGGGTTAATAATTCCTTTAGATCACTGTAATCATCGTCATAATTCCAAAGTTGTACCACATCTAATTTAGCTTGTGGCACATGTTTTTTATATTTTGAAAACCATTCTTTTTGCTTATTTACAGATAATTCTGCTACCTCCATCCAAATAAAATCATAATTATAAAGATCAGGTTCTGTAACTCTACTATAACGTGAAGTAATTACTGCTTTTAGTTCCCCTTTGGTTTCATTATAAATTTTTTTGCATAATTCAATCGCATGTTCATTACGAATATTGGTAGACATTTCTAATTCATCTAACCCATCTAGCAATAAAATCCCTTCCCTTATATCTTCTTCTGAAAAATTGAATCTTTCTGTAATGCCTAATTGAAGTTTTACAATTTCTTTAGCTTGTTTATTAATTTCCTTGGTAAGATTTGGCCATAAATCATTCATTAAACCTTTCACGTCCATATCCAGTAGGCGCACAAAAAATAACTCCTGTTCAAATACTGTATTTTCTTCTAATACATCATATAAAAAACGTTTACAAAAGGAACTTTTTCCTTGACCAGGCATACCTAGTAGAAGTAAAAAATTGGAATTAATTACATCCGCATCAAATTGACATTCTTCTAGGACCTTGCCTTTAAACGTTGGTCGGAATGATGATACATCTTGATTTCGCAGAAAGGCATACATAAATTCATGAGCATTATGCTCAAAAAGTAACCTTCCTTTTCCTTCTATTTTTTCACTACATTCCTTTGCAAAGCATCTTTCTCGAATATAAAAATGCGGAGCGATATAAGTATCTGCTAAAACCAAACCTTCATCACCAAACAACTCATCCTGCGTATACATCTTCCCTAAAGCTGTCA
>JBMYQA010000152.1:0-13960 GCA_049600855.1 Flammeovirgaceae bacterium
TTCGGGGAATAATACCAATGGTAAAAAGGTTCCTAGCATCTGGAAAAATAATAAAAACAAGGTAGCTCTTAGGAGGAGTCTAAACATCAAGCCAATACCTATGGCCACTTCTAAAGTAGCTAGGAGGTATAAATCAAATTTATCGGGAAATAAATGCGAAGTAATGCTTTGTATGGTATTGATGGCTAAGTCTTGCGCAGGGCTTAAATGATCAAAATACTTCAGCGCGCCAAACCAGATAAAAACAAGCCCTATGCTAATTCGTAACAGCGTGATTCCATATCGAGCCATCCATTTGGTCAGCTGGTCATCTACTTGTTGAAATAATACTGCAATTTTCATTTGTTTGTTTGATCAAGTTCATTATTGCGGTTAATTTAAAGCTTATTGCGAAATATTAGTGGTTCTCTCGAATGATTTCGTCCAGAAAAATCGTTAAGCATAAAAACGAGGATGGCTTTGAATGAGCTTTAATTTAGGTTACGGTGACACCTGATAATGCACCCGAACAAGCAAATCAATCAGGTGTACCGTACCTATTTCGTACATACGTTTAGTGCCGTTCTATCAACATAGTATGCTAGAGCCGATGATGTTCTATCCTATTAAATTACATAATGTTCCGTTTTTTACATCATCAAACGATTGATGTCGCTGTTTAAGGCATTATTTGTCGAGGAATTTTCATGCTTCATCCTCACTACAGCTCAAATGTGGAAGCATATTTACCCAGCGTAAAAAAGCAATTCACGTATTACAAACTATTGGGGGAAAAGAATGGTGGCAATGCGATGAAGAATTTGACCTTTGCTTGTAAAGCGCTTAGATTAAACAGGGACATTTCTCTCCATTGCTTCTAAAATATGAAATACCGCAGGGCAATACATAGCATTTTGAGCATGCAAATGGAGGTTTTGAGAAAACTCCTGCTGATTTGTGTGTGGGTATTCTCGGCAAGCTTTCGGGCGAACTTCATAAATTTCGCAGCGATTATCGGCTTGTAAAAAAGGGCAAGGGCTTTGATTCATGACGGTGTCGTGATCTTCGTCAACGGTTAGGTAATGCTCTTCAAACTCACTTTGTTTCATGCCTAAGTGCTTGGCAATACGAGTCGAGTCTGTTTTATTGACAATGGGTGGGATACTTGTACAACAATTTGCACAAGCTAAACAATCGATTTTAGCAAATACCCGATCATGCGTTTCATCTGCTAAACGATTTAGGTGCTTGCCCTTGTGTTGAGCAAGCTTTCTGATAAACTTTTTATGCTTTTTTCCTACGCTTCCTTTTCGCTTTTTCCAATCTGTAATTAAATCAGCCATTACGCAGTTACTTTAGAACCTTCGGGCAATCCAGCGTAACATCTTCTTTTCTTTTTCCCAAAAGAAGGAGAATTGGCCTAATAAAAAGCCGTAAGAGAGTAATAGTATTTGATACAATGGAAATACTAGTGCAAGATAAGTAACCGTCTTTAGCCAAAAGGGAGAAGTCGCATCAAAACCCAATAGATCAAATAATATTTTTCGACAAAAAACAACACTTGATCCTGCTAAACTAAAAGTGATTAATACGGCTACCACTTGCCACATATTTTTCAATTGCCATTTCTCTTGCAATCGAATTAACCAACTTACTTTTTCACTCTGCTGTGTTTCAGCACTCATATTTTCAGATTCTAGTGAACAGCTATTGAATTTTGGAATAACAACTGTCTAAAAAATAACCTTCAATCTTAAACTGAAGGCCATGGGTAACTCGTGTGCAAAACTAGTAGAAGCAATTTGATTTTTCCTGATCTACGTCATTTTTTGAACAAATATTTATCAATTTTTATAAGGTACGGTAACAGCAACTTCTTTTGATTGAATTTTATAACAGCTGTAGTACACATCGCTAGAAAGCATTTATATTCGCTTATTACCTAATTGCAACTCACTTATGAAAACCCCATTTATCCTCCTGCTTCTCGTCATCGCCACGTGTTTTTCCTGCCAAAAGCAAGCACCACATCGTAAAGAAGAGGCTAAAAAGTATTTATATGATTTGGCAAAACTCGAACAACAAGTTGGATTAGAGGTTCAAGCTTGTATGAAAACCTTTGCCACAAAAGATTCTATCACCATTTATGACAGCATTGAAAAAACTAAAAGACGCATTGATGAAGTTCTCCCGAAAATCAAACAAGTACCTGCCTTAGCTGGCGAAGAAGCCTTAAAAATTCAGGCCATTAAACTCATTGAAGGATATGCGGATTTATGTAACTCCCTCTTACCCGAAATGGCTATCATCATTTTAAGATCCCAAGAAAATGGCATGACCAATGAAGATCAAACCAATTATCTCATTAAAACAGAACTTTTGAAAGAACGACTCAAGGTTTTTCAAACCAAATCTATAGAAACACGGAAAGACTTTGTGGAGCGATATGGGCTTAACGAGTAAATGCGATTGCGTAATCATCAATCAACTTATGAATACATGTCTTTAGCTAAAAATGGCTTTGCTCCAAATTAAGCTACCCATTCTGCCATTAACCACGTATCACGTATCAATTTAGTATTATTTCCACTTTGGGAAACAAGCTTCTGTATGCTCATGTAGCTTTTGCAGAAACTCGTCAGTTAGGTAATTCGATTTCGCCAAGTTTAAGTAATCGTCTAGATATGCTTGCTTGTTAATTCCTGGAATCACTGCCGAAACTTCTTCATAAGACAAACAGTATTGTAAAGCAATTTGAGGAAGCTTTTCACGCTGTTGATTGGTTAAGTCAAGCGCATGAATCGAGCCTAATATCCATTGGATCCAATCTTCTGGTAACGTTGATCTAAAATCATTGCCTTGATATTGCGGGAAGTCATTCTTGTATTTCGGAGAAAATATTCCCCTCGATAATGGACTCCGTGCTATAAAATTAATTTTCTGATCAGCAAATGCTGGGAACAAATGAATTGGTCGTCGTTCAAATAAGTTAAACACCCATTCGATACATGAACCAAAGTTCGCTTCTACTAACTTTTGTACGCCATTTATCGACCTGCAACTCACGCCATAACATCCAATTTTACCAGCTTGTTTAAGCTTTTCTAACATTGAGGTATCAAACTTATCCCATTCAATTAAATCAGGTGGGTTATGCAACAATAAGACATCAATGCGATCTCGTTGTAGCCTTTCTAATGATGCATCAACACGTTGAATAAAGTTTTGATCTAGGGTTAATGTCTCAAGCTCATGTTGCAATAGGGGTAATTTAGTACAAACAAATGCTTGATGCTTATTTTGAGATTTGCTGATTGCTTTTCCTAATAACGCTTCACTTTTTCCGTTTCCATAACTTGAGGCTGTATCAAAAAAGTTAATGCCTTGATCTAATGCAGTATTGATTAGATTCAAGGCATTTTTCTCTTCGATATTTCCCCATCCTTTTGGAACTCCATTCTCAAAATATTCTCCTGCTAATTGCCAACATCCAAATCCAGACGGGTTCAACCATTCGTTTAATGCATACCAATATCTTTGCTTAAAATTATCCATTATTCTTAAACAAACGGAATTCTAGCGAAACTCTTGTAGTAGCTTCTTCATTGTTTATCGCTAAACCATGCACGAGGTGTGAAGAAAATAATAACACTTCGCCATAATTGATCTTTGCCCGCGTCAGTTCATTACTACCATTCCACTCCTTAATCATTCTCACACGGTACTTATTTTTACCAAGCTTACCGCCTTCAGTAGTTCTCAATATTTTACTTTCTGGAAATAAATGGCTCGACTCCGCTAATGGCAATGAAGAATTTGAAGTTACTCCACAAATGGGAATCCACATATTTATGAATTGAGGAATGTAAGAATCCTCACTATCTACACCTTCGTAAATATCTTTATGTGGCGGATTATAATCGTTAGACTGCGGTCTATTGATTCGGATGATGATGTGTAATTTTGTATTCGTTTTAGGATCAATATCTGTTAGTTCAAATCCTAAAAAGCTTTCTAATTTCTTTGCGACTTCAATAATAGAAAAATTAAAGTCATCGGGAAAAAGATCGCGCGTTCGAGACACGACTTTAAAATGATCTTCATCTGTTTTTACGTAATTATGATAGTTTTCCAGTTCAAAGCCATCCGTAGAAACCCCGATTTCTTCCGAAATAATTTTCTGTATACAAGTGGTTAAACCTTGCTTCAGCAACGAGAATTCATCTTGTTCCAAAAACTTAACCGTAGTATGGCCTTGCTCATACCAAGGCTGATCAAATACAATATCAGATCCATTTTGAGAAAGTACCTCATCGCCGCCAAACTTGAATTCAGGTGAATCTTGAGCTGAAAAGTGAAACTCCTGCTCATTTATTTTGAAAGTAAATGATTCCATGTCAATTTAGTTGTTTGAAAGTTTCCAATCCATTGATGGAAACATCTGCTATGTTAAATTCGCGCACAAGATACAGCAATGGACATTAAAGTCCAAATGATAAAAATCATTAAAATTTAGGCCAAAACTATTGGATAAGAAGATAAAACCCACTGCTTATCAATAATGAAAAGGCTGCAAGCCTGAAACCTTGCAACCTCCTAAAATAGCTCTATTCAAGAAACCTTTATCAAAGACTTAAAACATCCCATTCGCATGGGCCATTTCCGCAGGAATTTCTTGGATCACATCCCAATGCTCTACAATTTTCCCTGCATCTACTCGGAATAAATCATAAAATACCTGAGGCTTGCCGTGCCATTCCCCTTCACTTTGGGTCACTACGAAGTTTCCCTCTCCAAATACACGATGTAACTTCTTGTAAACAAACATATCGTTGATTGAAACCAAATGCTGAATCGCCTCATTTAAACCCGCTAATCCATCTTTTACCATTGGATTGTGCTGATCATACTGCGTGGCGCTCACATATTCAGGGATTTTATCAGTCTGCCCTTCTACTAACACATCGGTTACAAAGTTTTTCACTAAGGCTTTATTTTCTGCGGTTTTCTCCAGATCGGTAATGGTTGTCGAGCCATCCGTCTGACTTCGCCCACTTGCAGTTTCCGCAACTACCGTTGTAAGTCCATCCCAATGCTCGGCGACTTTGCCATTTTCCATCCGCCACACATCAAATGCAATCATCTCTTTTGCCCCAAAGACTTCGGCATTATCATAGGTGTTATGCATCACAATGAAGTCGCCATCCTGTAACATGCGATGGGTGGTACAAGTGAGTCCTGCCTTTTTTAGTGTGGGAAGTATTTCTAAAACAGGAGTCAATCCTGTGGGAACATGAGGATTATGCTGAATGTAATTTTCGGTAAAATACGTACGCATATCCGCTTCGTTATACGTTTTGAAAAAAGCAGTTTGCGCCTGCTTCGCAATTGATTTTAAATTATCCATACTCGTTGATTTTTTAGAAGATTCTACACGTTGAGTGCCCGTGGAATTACAGGCTATAATGAAAATTGAAAGAAAAACTAAGGGGATTATTGATCTCATTTGTCTATCGTTTTATTGACCATACAAAGATCAACCATCCGATTGGAGGGATGCCTATCAATATGCGTAAGGACTTATCAATTTGCGTATTTCTGTCGATATGCGAGGGGGGAGTATTGCGTTGCACGCTGAAAATAGCGACTAAAATTAGCAGGTTCCGAGAAATTCAATTCATAAGCAATTTCAGAAATCGACTTGGAGCTAAACAGCAATGCGCGCTTGATTTCTACTAACAAGCGATCGCGGATCAATTCGGAACAGTTTTTACCAAAATAAGATTTAAGGGTCTGATTTAGTTTTGATTTACTGACTTTCAATAATTCAGCATAATCGCTCACTTGCTGATATTTTTTAATATGCTGTTCTAATAATTTCCTAAAGTTTAATACAATCGTGTCTTGATAAAAGCTTCCTGTCAATCCATAATGCGCTTCGTAACTTCGATTAATTTGGATCAGCATGTAATACAATAAAGAACGCAAGAGGTGTTCCGTATCGGCTTGCAGGTGATTAATCTCTGTTTTAACTTCCTGTAGTTTAAAAATAAAACGTTGAAAGGTTTCCTCATCTACTTTAATAAATGAAGGCGTGGAGGTGTTGTAGAAAAAATGAAACCGATATAAGTACAGGGAATCGTTAAAAAAATTGTTGATAAACTCTTCTTCAAACAAGAGCACATAAGCATTAAAACTGTTGGGGGCAGATAACCACTGCCTCCATTTATTTTGTGGGAATAGCAATATCGTTCCCGCTTCAAAAGTAATTTCCTCTCGTTCTAACTTTACCCGCCCCTGCCCTTCTGTCACAAAAATGAGTTCGTAAAAAGACACTTGGCAAGGCTCATTACCTTGAAAAAAGCTCGGACTCTCATCAATGGTAATGCAATCAATAGATAGCTCTGTAGCGTACTTGCTTTTGAGGAAATCAATAATCATGATTGGATGGATAAATGATTCCTCTAAATTAACGGATCACGCGCTATATTTCATAAACTGGATTCATTTAAGTGAATAAAATAATACACATCAACTAATATGACTAGATCATAAAAAAGATGGGTGCAAGCTGTTACTTGCACCAAAGTGCTGTACTATACTGAAAGTCGAGCGCTCTTGAACCTACTCACTTTTACACAGGTTCAATTCGGGAATTGATCTTTCCGAGTAAACATCAACGCCATATCAGCATTAGTCGTTGAGATTCCGATAAACTTTAGTGTAGTATCGGTTACTTCTACCTTCCAACTTTCAGGTTTTTTATCGGTTACATGGCTTAATAAGGTAATTTCTGGTTTATGCGCATGTATATGCCAGTAGCCCGTTGACTTTTTGCCCTGTTCGTCCCATTGCAAGTAAATTCGATCCCAACGAATAAAGAGGTTCTGCTTCTGATCAGGATCATAATCCTTACCCACTTTCTGAACCTTCGTTAGTGCCCACATGCCTACCAGTTTATCAGCTGTCCCTTTAGGTAATTGTTCCACACGCTCTAATAGCACACGTACTTTAATACCTTCTTCTTCCCGTTCCCATTGCATGCCACCTGCGTCAAAATGAGTCGTGAAAGCACCAAACGGATCTTTTAGACCTAAACGCTCTTGCGGAGCATACAATTTACGCTTTTTATCGTATGTCCAAGTTCCTACCCCATTTTGAAGCCAGCCATTACCTGATTGATACGTTCCATCTTTGTGAATCCGAAACCATTTCGATTGAGGTGTCATGATTTGATCACCCACTTTCACCTGTTTAACTAACCAAAGTCCTGTGATTTTTTGTGCTTGCGCAAGATTGATAAAGCTGATGCTGAATAGTAAAATGAAGATTTTTTTCATTGATTTGTTGATTTTACGCAGGTAAGCAAAATAGATGTGGTATTTTCACTCACCTGCTTAATAATTGAACAATTTTATTGGTCAGTGCCAACTCATTGGTTTGCCGCCCGATGTTGGATAATATTGTCACCACCCATTCTCCTTCATTCACGTTTAACACGATTGATTTATAACCTCCCGTATTTCCACCATGAATGATATAGGGCTTATTCAAATCCAATTTTCCCATTTGGTAATCGCCTTTTCCGTCAAATACTACCCAACCATAACCATAGGAAACCTGATCAGTAAGGGCAGCTACATGATTCGTGAGGATTTTCTCCCAAGATGCTGTTGTGAGTAATTTTTCGGAACCTAAGGCTTTTCCCCACCGGTATAAATCGGAAGCAGTGGAAAAGATGCGCCTTCCAAGTGTAAGGTCTATGAAGTCATTTTTCTTCCAAGAGTTTGAAGCTGCTTGGTATTCATAAGCCCCAACCACCTGTTGATGTACTTCCTCGTTCACCGTTGAAGAAAAGGTAGCGTGCATGTCTAAAGGTTGGGCAATGTGCTCTTGCAAAATTTCGGGAAAGCTTTTTTGAAATGCATCTTCCAAAATGATTCCCAACAAATGATAGGCAAAGTTGCTGTAATAAAAGTCTTTACCTGGCTCAAAACGAGCTGCTAATTGGCTCATAAAATCGACATAACCCGCATTTGTAAAATGCATGCGTTTAAATGCTCGAAAGTTATCCTTCGCCAGCGAATCCACTATTCCATTGTAGTCGGGCAAACCTGATGTATGACATAGGAGGTGATGAATGGTGATGTCTGGATGAAAGCTTCCTTGATAGGAATAAGTCTTCAGCACATCCGTTAGTCGATCCGATAATTGCAACTTGCCTTGTTCTACGGCTTTCATCACTAATACGGCAAAAAAAGATTTATTCACAGAGGCTATGTCAAAGTGATGTTCCGGTTTCATCTTGATTCCCCACTCTCTACTGGCTAATCCAATCGCTTTTTGCAGAACGATTCCTGTTCGATTACCCACTAACACCACACCATCAAAACGATTCGCCTGATGCTCTTGCGTAATGAGTACATCCAATTTCTGAGTCAATTGGTTGCTTTTTGATTCTTCCGAATTCGCGTTACAGGCTGACAACAATAAAATAATGAGGTAATAAAATAAGTATTGCGCTTTCATAGTTTGCTGGGTTTTGAGACAAAGAAAATGTCCAAAATCAATCATTTGAAAGCTTTTAAGGCCAAAAGTGGTGAAATTTCAAGATGTGGGGTGAATGTCATTCAATTAAGCTATCATAAATTGCTCTTGATATTTTTTTGAAACGGGTAAACGGATATCATAGCCAATATCCAGTTGCACATGCCTAGTGGTACGGTGTACTTGATTCACTTTTTCAGGATTCACTAAATAACTGCGGTGGCAACGCATGAGGTTTTCATGTTGGGTAAATTCCGTTTCGATCTTTTTCATCGTCTGTCTCATCAACGCTGATTTTACTAAACCATTTGAGAGGTAAAAGATGTTGATGTAATTGTCTTCTGATTTGATGTATAAAAAGCTGTCAGGTTTTAGTCTTAATTGCTGCTTCTTATTTTCTGATTGGAAAAGCAGCATTGGCTCTGCGACTTGTTGAGCTTGCCCTTTTTTAGGCATGAGTAGCAAAGAAATGGAAATTGGAAACATCATCACTAATGTATATTCTATCAACAAAAGACGGTACCCAGCCCAATCCCATTCTGTCCATTCCCAAAAATAGTTGAACAGTACAAACGTAATTGCTGCCCCAATAAATACTTCCCAAATGCTCCACCACAACCGCCTTCGGAAGGTATTTAACAGTAGTTTTGGAGCAAATAAGAACTCATGAATCCCAAAGCTAAGTGATGTACACATTCCAAATAATAAAGCCCTAGTAAAAAGACTATGTCCTGTAAAAGACAATCCTTGCTGAATATTATAACCTTTATAGAAGAAGAGTACAATAAACAAAAAGAAGCCCGTCATCAAAGTCAATCGCCACTGATGTGCATGGGTAGCAAGGTGAAGCGTGAGTTGCTGCTTTGAAAATACCATTTTCTCAAAAATCATTGGGGAAAACAAGTGCGGGTCAACCCAAAGGTATTTTAAATTCTAAGCAAAAACAAAAAGCGATTGCCTCAAAAGAGACAACCGCTTAAATAGCAAATTTTGATCGGCAATTAATACCCTTCTTTGAGTATTGGAGAGCCTGATAAAATTTCGTCATTGGCGCCATCTTCAAACTTCTTGAAGTTTTGGATGAACATATCTGCCAATACGTTACATTGCTTATAATATGCATCGCTACTACCCCACATTCCTCTTGGGCTCAGTACCTCACGCGGCACATTTGGACAAGAGTTAGGTATTTGTACCCCAAATACCGAATGCTTACGGTAGCCTACATTGTTGAGGTCACCTTCTAGTGCTGCAGTAATCATGGCACGGGTGTATTTCAAGCTAATGCGCTTGCCTACACCATATGCACCACCTTGCCAGCCTGTGTTGACCAACCATACATTTACTTGGCTTTCCTCCATCTTTTTACCTAACATCTCCGCATACACGGTAGGATGAGAAGGTAAGAAAGGAGCACCGAAACAAGCCGAGAAAACTGCTTGAGGCTCAGTAACACCCGCTTCTGTACCAGCAACTTTGGCCGTATAACCAGAGATGAAATGGTACATCGTTTGCCCTTTATCCAATTTAGAAATTGCTGGTAATACCCCATAAGCATCACAGGTTAAGAAGAAGATGTTATTAGGGATACCGCCCATAGAAGGCTGTGCAATATTATCGATGTGATAAATTGGATAAGCAGTACGTGTGTTTTGGGTCACTTCAACATTGGCATAATCTACTGTACGCGTATTCGGAATAAACCGAGTATTTTCTACAATAGCACCATACTTAATCGCATCCCAAATTTGAGGCTCTTTTTCACGACTTAAATCAATTGCTTTCGCGTAGCAACCTCCTTCAAAGTTGTATACACTTTCTTGCGTCCAAGCGTGCTCATCGTCACCAATAAGCTCGCGTTTAGGATCGGCAGAAAGTGTGGTTTTGCCTGTTCCTGACAAACCAAAGAAAATAGCCGTATCGCCTTTTTCTCCAATGTTTGCAGAACAGTGCATGGGTAATACGCGCCCTTTGTGTTCTTTTGGCAACGTATAATTTAAAACGGAGAAGATTCCTTTCTTCATCTCCCCTGCATAACCAGTACCACCAATAATGATGATTTTTCGGGTAAAGTTGATAATAGCAAAGTTTCCTGAGCGCGTTCCATACTCCGCAGGATCATCGCACAAAAAGTCAGGATCATTGATAATGGTAAACTCTGGATCAAAGTTTTCCAAATCGGCAGGTTCAGGGCGCAAAAACATGTTATAGCAAAATAAATTGTGCCATGCTTTTGTATTTACTACTCGCAAGCTGATACGGTATTTCTCGTAAGCACCAGCATAAGCATCCCTTACATACAACTTCTTGCCAGCTAGGTTATCCACCAACTTCTTCATCAAGGCATCAAACTTCTCTGGATCGAAAGGTTGGTTAATGTCGCCCCACCAAACATCGTCATTCGTATAATCGTCTTTTACGATGAAACGATCTTTTGGCGCACGACCGGTAAATTTACCGGTATCACACATTAACGCTCCGGTATCAGTGAGGTTTCCTTCGCCACGCGCTAAAGCTTCTTCGTAAAGCTCTGCAGGTGTCAAATTCCACTTCACTTCTTTCGCGTTGTGAATACCAAGGTACTCCAACTTTTCTTCCAAGGCCATTGTCTCCGTTGACTGCATGTGTTAGAATTTATTTATTGGAATCAAAAAAAAAGGTTAAGGTAAAGGTAAAAAGGAGTTGCAAACGTTTGCGTTTCGATTTGTCGCAAAGTTAGCAAACAATTCTGAAAAATAATCACGGCCTAATAACTATTTGGCATTTGCTTATTTTAGCCTCTTGATATTATCCTAAATTTGATATCTTTTACGATATTTAATCACCATAATAGTATTTCCCTTTTTTAATAAATTTATATGAATCAAGTTTTTACAGATATCGTTTTATGAGTTAAGCTTCAAAATTAAAATATGCTAATTATTTATACACTCAAATACGGAGTAATCAAATCTATATTTCACCATTCGAAACATTATTTTGCTTCCTAATGGCGCATTTCTTGCTTTATTTTTATGAAAAAACAATCATTTTGGCATCCTATTATCAAGCAACTAATTTTCAGGATTGTTAACAGCCAACCAAAAAAGCGATGAGAACTTCCAAAATTTTATTACTTGTAAACCTCTTGCTCTTCCAAGCACATTTTGCATTTAGCCAATCTAGCTATTACGACTACGCTTCTTCAGATCGTAGTAATGTATTTTACGACAGCTTTGAGAGTAATGCAAAAAACTGGACAACAGGCTCTACCAGTTCCCGTGTGGGCCGAATGGAAAATGGACACTACTATTGGGCTTCAGTGGCCTCCTCAGGTACTGCAACTACCACCAAAGAAGTTTATGTAGACACGAACAAAGATTTCGAGATTGAAGCCAAAATTAAGCGTTATTCTGGCAGTAAATCCACCCTACTTCAATCCTTGCTTTGGGGATGTGGTTACACCAAAAAGAACTACTTTGGTTTTACTGGCGATGGGAGTTATCGAATCAGCTGGTACGATGGTCAAAATTACAAAGCGTATAAAGATTGGACCACCTCTTCGAGCATCAAAAAATACGATTACAACAAAATGACCATCCGCAAAGTGAAGTCAACCATGTATTTCTTCATTAATGGGGTTTTTGTACATTCCATGACTTACAAACCATTCTTTGGAAATAAAATTGGTTTCCAAGCGGCTTCATCCTCTACCCTTCACATTGATTACCTACGCGTTTCCTACCTCTCTAAAAAAGGAGATTATAATGCGTATTCCTATTCGGATAAAACATCTATTTTTTATGATGGTTTTTCAGATAACGCAAATGGTTGGACCACTGGCTATACCAGCAGTCGGGATGGAAGCATTTCTAGCGGATATTACAAATGGGCTTGTATTAAAAGCTCTGGAACGGCTACTACTACTAAAGAAATTTATATTGACACCAGTAAGGATTTCGAAATTGAAGGCAAGTTTCAACGTGTAAGCGGAGCTAAGACAAGTTTATTACATTCCTTACTTTGGGGAGCTGGAACGAGTAAAAAGAACTATTTCGGTTTTACTGCCGATGGGAGTTATCGAATCAGTAAATACGATGGCACAAGCTACTCTGCTTATAAAGATTGGACCACCCATTCTAGTATAAAAAAATATGGTTACAATAAGATGACCATCCGAAAAGTTGGAAGTAAGATGCACTTCTTTATCAATGAAACCAAAGTACATTCGATGACCTATCAGCCTTTTTATGGGAATCGGATTGGATTTCAGGCCGCTTCTGACTCTAAACTTTCCATTGACTACCTACGCGTATCCTATTTGAAAAAAGGTGGTGGCGGAGGTGGTAACTTTTCCACCAAGAAATATAAGACAGACTACAACTACGTATCCTACTCCGATAAAAGCGCTTTATTTAACGAGCCGTTTGATAATAATGACAACAATTGGAGCACGGGCACTTCTGGAAACACGTCTGGCTATGTATCGGGAGGTGCCTATACTTGGAAATCCTTAACGGATAAATCTGCTTGGACTACGCAAAAAACAGTTTTCATTGATGAAAGTAGGGACTTTGAAATTGAGACGAAGATCAAATACGTTACGGGTAGAACAGGAAGTGGCATTATGCTCAAGTGGGGAAAATCGTCAAGTGGTAGTGACAATTATAATATGGAGTTCAATGCGAATGGTAAGTACTGGATTGGGCGCTATGAAGACGGTGAATACAAGCCGTCTAAGGGCTGGACTGCTTCAACCTATGTTAAAAAGTATGATTACAATAAACTGACTGTAAGAAAGCTCGGTGCCAAATATTACTTCTTTATCAACGAAAAGTTTGTGCACTCTATGACTTTTCAAGCATTTTATGGAAACAAAATTGGCTTTACCACGCCTAGCGAAACCACCATTAAAGTTGACTACATCAAAATTTCCTATTTAGATAAGAAAAAAATCAAAGAAGACAAACCAGTTTATAATGCTCCTCCTACGATTGCCATCTCTGAACCCACAGCAATTGCAAACAGGGGATTTGAAGTAGTGGAAGCAAAATCGACTAAAGTTGCTGGCGTGGCGAGTGATACAGACGGCATCTACAAAGTGACCATTAACGGCACACGGGCTACCGTGTACAACGATGGCAGTTTTTCGGGATATGTCTACCTGGCAGCAGGTTCCAATAACATCAAAGTAGTGGCTACTGACAACAAAATGAAGTCAACCACGAAAACCTTCACCTTAGACTATAAGGAGAAGGTTGATCCTGATCCGATAGTAAAAAATAACGAGAAACGCTTGGCGCTAGTCATTGGAAACAGTAATTATGCTCATGGAGGCTCATTGCGAAATCCAGTAAATGATGCGCGGGCCATGAAAACCAAGTTAGAATCGCTTGGCTTTAAGGTATTGAAGTATGAAAATAGCGATCAGGGTACCATTAAGCGCGCCATTGAC
>JBMYQA010000153.1:0-13926 GCA_049600855.1 Flammeovirgaceae bacterium
AACTTGATTGGATAAATGCGCGCGCCTGTTTCAATTCCTTGTTGATTGTATAATTCTTCATAGTTGTTTGGCTGATCTTGAATGGCTAAAAATGACAATGGAAAGGTCACATAAAAATCAGCATGTCCCCAAAAGTGAATGCCTCCAATCGTGATTCTTGGGATGATGGTATTTCCAAAAGTGCTGCGTTCGGTCGTGCCATTTAGTTGCAAATCTCCTTCGCCACCCGTAAGCGTCAATAATTCTCCACCAAAAGTCATCCATGCAAACTTGGTACTCTTGTCGATGTAATCTTTGGTATACACGGTATCTACCTGAGCCATTCCCAACTCAATGCAAAGGCAAAAAAGCAGCGTTAACAGTTTCCAGTTTGTACTAGGGGTTGATCTTTCAATAAATAACATAGCTTCAGTTGTTTAAAATGATTTATTCCAAGATTAATGGAATTAAAGCGCCTTTACCAATTGAAGTGATGAAGTGGAAGAGAATGGGATGAATGGGATGAAAAATCTTTTTTTCAAAAAAAATAGTTGTACCCGCAAGTGCACTGTTTCAGGAGCATCTAAACTAACAAATCAAAAGAACTGTTCAATAAAACCATTTTTTCATGTCGATCAACTCATTTTTTAACTGCCAGTCAAAAGGTTTCAAGAAATCTTTCTTTTTTACACACGGAGCCATTGCACTATTCTTTATGCTAATCCTAGTTAGCTGTGAATCGGAAGTAAGTGTTGTCCCTCCAAGCACTGATGACGATACCGAAGAACAATCTTACACGAGTTTTGACGAATTAGATTTACCAGAAACGCCTTTTAACTATTCGAATATCACGTTGCCTGCTCACTTTCAACGCACCCAAGTGGTTTCTGCCGATAATGAAGGGGATAATCAAATTACGGATGCAGGAGCAACCTTAGGTAGAGTGTTGTTTTACGATAAGTCATTTTCTGCAAATAATAGCATTTCCTGTGCTTCTTGCCATGCCCCTGCCAGTGGATTTTCTGATCCGTTACAATTCAGTGAAGGGTTTGAAGGAGGACAAACTGGTCGCAATTCGATGGGACTCAGCAATGCGAGGTATTATGCCAATGGGAAATTCTTTTGGGACGAACGGGCGGAGACGCTAGAAGATCAGGTACTAATGCCCATTCAAGATCCTGTAGAGATGGGCACCGACTTGGATGAATTGGTAACGGAAATTCAAGCGATGGAATATTACCCTTATCTTTTTGAACAAGCTTTTGGCGATCATGAAATCACCTCAGAGCGAATTTCGTTGGCCTTATCGCAATTTGTACGAAGTATTGTTTCCTATGAGTCACCTTATGATCAGGGCAGAGCCACTGTAGCCACGCCTAATGATGAATTTCCGAACTTTACCGCTTTAGAAAATCAAGGAAAAGCGCTCTTCCTTGGACGTGCTGGATGTGCCCGTTGTCATCAAACCGATCTTTTCATTTTGCCCGAAGCACGGAACATTGGCTTAGCAGAAGAATATACGGATAATGGTTTAGGCGATGTCACGGGGCTGGCTACTGACAATGGCAAATTCAAAGCTCCTTCACTTCGAAATATTGAATTAACGGCACCATACATGCACGATGGGCGATTTGCCACCTTAGCAGAAGTGGTGGAACATTACAATTCAGGCATTCAAGATCATCCCAATCTCGCGCCACAACTCCGACCTGGAGGGAATTTACAGCGCCTCAACTTAACGGAAACGGAAAAATCTGCCTTAGTTGCTTTTCTACAAACCCTCACCGATCCCAATTGCATCAATGAGGAAAAGTATGCCGACCCGTTTCGTTAGGAGGTAGTTTTCCAGCTAGCGTAAACACAAAAGAAGCGCTAACGTTGACAAAAAAACAGCAACTTGTAAGGGTATGTGTTTAGCGTCTGAGAGGCCAGAATCAAAGGATTTTCTGAAAAAGATAGAAAAAACGCTTGAAAATAGGGGGTAAATCAACTCAATTAAGAGTGAAATCGCCCTATACTGGCTAAAAACACGCTAAACACATACTTGTAAGGCTACAAGTTGCTGTTTTTTTACCAATTATCTACCCATTTATTCAACAACTTCAATCACCTTCAAGTCAATTCCCAATTCCTCTAATTGAGCTGCATCAATTTTAGCAGGTGAATCAATCATCACATCGCGGCCAGAGGTGTTTTTGGGGAATGCGATGAAGTCGCGAATGGAATCTACTCCGCCGAATAGCGCACAAAGTCGGCCAAGGCCAAATGCGATCCCGCCATGAGGAGGTGCGCCATACTCGAATGCTTCTAGTAAGAATCCAAATTGCGCTTGTGCTTCTTCAGGCGTAAAGCCAAGGGCATCGAACATGATGGACTGAATTTCTCGATCATGGATACGGATGGAACCACCACCCACTTCCACACCATTGATGACCATATCGTAAGCATTTGCCCGAACTTCTCCTGGATTGTCCTTTAACTTATCCATATCTTCAGCTTTGGGCGAAGTAAATGGATGGTGCATGGCATGATAGCGACCGCTTTCCTCATCCCATTCCAATAAGGGGAAATCTACTACCCACAATGGTTTAAATACATTGCGATCACGTAAGCCCAACTCTTCGCCCATATGCAAACGCAATTCGCTCATTTGCTTTCTGGTTTGATGTGCCGTACCCGAAAGTACTAACAACAAATCACCTGGTTTTGCATTGGCTTTTTCTGCCCAAGCTTTCAAATCTTCTTGGCTGTAAAATTTGTCTACCGAAGATTTAAACGAACCATCTTCATTACATTTCACATATACCAAGCCTTTTGCCCCAATCTGAGGTCTTTTTACCCATTTGGTCAGGCTATCCAATTGTTTACGCGTATAAGAAGCACATCCTTCTGCACAAATGGCGACTACGAGTTCAGCGTCATCAAATACTTTAAAACCTTTATTTTGAGCCACATCATTCAGCTCTACGAACTTCATTTCGAAACGAATATCAGGCTTGTCGTTGCCATAATATTTCATTGCATCGCTAAATGGCATTCTTGGAAAATCGCCTACTTCTACCCCACGCACCTCCTTGAGTAAGTGCTTCACTAGTCCTTCGAATACATTCAAAATATCTTCTTGTTCCACAAACGACATTTCACAGTCAATTTGCGTAAACTCAGGCTGACGGTCAGCCCTCAAATCTTCGTCTCTAAAGCATTTTACGATTTGATAGTAGCGATCAAAACCAGCAACCATCAAAATTTGCTTAAAGGTTTGAGGCGATTGCGGCAATGCATAGAATTCGCCCTTATTCATTCGAGAAGGCACAATAAAGTCACGCGCACCTTCTGGAGTTGATTTGATTAAAACAGGCGTTTCAACATCTACAAAGTTTAAACTATCTAAATATTTCCGCGTTTCTTTCGTTACTTGGTTACGCAACTCTAAGTTTTTGCGAACAATATTTCTTCTTAAATCGAGGTAACGGTATTTGGCTCGAATTTCCTCCCCATCTTCTGTATCGTCTTTAATCATAATGGGCGGAACTTTTGCTTTATTCAAAACATTAAGCTCACTTACCCAAACCTCAATGTCACCCGTTTCAATCTTATCTGTTTTAGAATAACGTTCGGCTACTTTTCCCTTTGCCTGAATCACAAATTCACGCCCAAGTTTTTTAGCCATTTCCATAAGATCAGGATCGCTTTTTCCTTCTTCGAAAGTCAGTTGTGTAATGCCGTAACGATCACGAAGGTCAATCCACAGTAATCCACCTTTGTTACGAATAGTTTGAACCCAGCCAGAGAGGGTTACTTCTTCGCCCTCATTTGCCATGCGAAGCTCTCCACAAGTATGCGTCCTTAACATAGGAAATAAATCTTTTTGAGAATTTGTATTAGTATAAAACACCGATCTTTTTACGGACCTGTTAAAATAGGTGCCAAAGATAGGAATTTGCCCGCAATTAATCTTGGTGTTTGGAGCTTTTTATGTTGGTTTAAAAATAGGATGACCTAAGCATTTTTTTGATGCCAGTTGTAAATCTGAACTTAGCTGGAAATCCTTAGGCTATTTTTAATCCTCCATTTACTGGAAGTGTAATCGTAAATCGAGTTCCCTTCCCCACTTCACTTTCCACCTCAATGGTACCGCCATGATCGGCGATAATGCCATGAGAAATGGAAAGCCCTAAACCTGTCCCTTCACCAGCTTCTTTCGTAGTGAAAAACGGATCGAAAATTTTGTGTAAATCTGTGGAAGCGATCCCTTTGCCACTATCCTTGATCTGAATAGCGATTTTTTCGTCATCCAGTTTATGCGTTTGTATCCATATTTCCCCTTTTCCTTCAATGGCTTGAATGGCATTGGCAATTAAGTTCAACAACACTTGATGAATTTGCCCCACTTTACAAACGACCAAAGGAATGGACTCATCATAGGAAGTAGAAAGCTCAATACGGTGCTTATATTTATTTTTAAGCATCAATAGACAGGAATCGATGCATTGATGAATATCAGCTGGCTTAGCTTCTTTCCCTTTTTCACCTCTCGAAAAATTTCTCAAGCCATTGATGATTTCGATGGTGCGTGTTACCCCAATCTTTACATCACTCAACAAAACCATTACTTCCTCCTTAATTTCATCAATTTCCAATTCCTTTTTCAATTGCTTGGTTTGCTCAAGCAAGCCTTGAAGTTCATCTTCCTTTGCCGAATCCAATAAAGCATATTGATTCAGTACCTTCATCACATCTTCCAACAAGGGTTCGATACAATCTACTCCTACAGCAATAAAATTAATCGGGTTGTTAATTTCATGTGCAATGCCAGCAGTCAACTGACCTAGTGAAGCCATTTTATCTGATTGAATGAGGTAGTCTTGAGCTTCACTGAGTTTTCGAAGCGTTTCTTCTAATTGCTGGTTGATTTCAATTTCTTTTTGCAGCGCTTCTTCATTCTTCGCCTGAACTGCTTTTAGCTCTTGGTTTACCTGCTCTAAATCGCTTGCCTTCTCTTCCAGTTCAGCTTCGCGTTCTTGTAAGTTCAAATTGATTTTTTGTAATTCCTCGTGTTTTTTCGCAATGGTTTCCGTGCGTCTAATCACCTTTTGCTCTAATTCAACATTTACAGCTTGTAACTCCTTACTGAGCTTTTCTACTGCGTTAAAGGCTTTCGCAGACCGAATGGACAATACAACCGATTGGGAAAAGAAGAAGAAAAAAACACCAACGGGAGTGATGTAAAATGTAGGAAGGAGATTTAAGGAATACAAGACATCATTGGTTACCGCTAGTACAATAATTAAATAGCCCGTTGCATAAGCAATAGCGCCCTCTCGTTTATTTCGCACACTCAAAAAGATGGTGACACACAAATAAACAACTACGAGCAGAATGATGATTTGATAGTAAATAACAAAGTAAGAATTGATGACTCCTGAGGTAAAAACACACGCTAGTGTAAAGAGTATTGAGAAGGCAAAAATGACGTTTGTCGGAATACGCTTCACCTCATCAGGAAAAAGCTGGTGACTATACATGTAGCCAAAACCCAATGCTAAATACATGGAAATGTGATCTAGTGTTAGTCGCCATTCCCAGTTTAATGAGGGAAAAATATCCAATATCAACATTTCACCCGTTGACATCAGTCGTAGCACAATGGCAATGGCAAATAAGCTAAAATAAAATGTGGAACGGTCTTTAAGGCGTAAAAAGAATAAGCCTACATGGTAAAGTCCGATAATTAAGATTGCACCAGATAGAAAGATGGCAATAAAATATGCCCTTCGCTCTTTGGTTTTAATCTTTTGTGCTGTTCCAATGGTAATGGTGTCCCATAAGCCACTTTTTTTATGATGGAAGTTGGAGATGTGGAATACAATGTCCATCTTTTCACCAAGATTACTTCCTAACTCCACAATTTGGGGTTTAGTTTCTGGAACACTCTCATTCTTTGAACGTCCTATTTTTCCTGCCTGTGCGTATAATTTGCCATTGATGTATAATTTGTAAGCCGTTGCCATTTCAGGCACATGCAGACTGAGTGGTGCTTTTGTTTGAGGTAGCAAAACCTGAAGCGCATAGGTGCCATAACCTTGATCGGGTAATACGCCTGATCCAAAAGCAGCGCCTCCCCATGTGTTTGGAACGGCAAGTAACAAGGTCGGTTGCGTTTGGTGAATGGCTGAAGGCGGGATAAACTCTTCAAAATAAAACTTCCAAGCTGTATTTAGCGTGGCGGTTTGTTTTGAATCAAAATTAACCTTGCGCAAATCTAAAATGCCAGTTGTTGTAGCACTGATTTGTGAGAAACTTTTGCCCACAATAAGCAACAATGATATGATTAAGCAAGCTTTTAGTTTCAAAAATGCGCTTTATTAATAATGTATCTGACACTAACAGGCTGTTTAGAAATATATGCTTGATTTTTTTAGACGACATTTTCCACCTGTTTTCGTCACTAAAATGCTCATTTAACGGAGGAACGCCTGACTCGGCCAACCGCTCCGATGCTAAACTCCGCCTTTAGCACCTCAACAGTTGGAAAAATTCACGCTATAAAAATTTCGCGACTAATTTCAAAACAGTCTCTAAGATAAATCCAATATTAAAGATAATAGTTATTCTTTAGAATCATTAGCAAAAAATTAAATGACATAAGGAATCAATCCTATTGTTTAAGCAAGTGGCTAACATATATCAACTACTCCATGCATAAGCCGTTACAATCCACAGAAATAATCTCACTCAAACTGCAAACTAAAAGGCGATCAATTAGTAATAAGTAAGTGCTTATCTTTACAGAAAATCCGTAACTTTCACCTCCTCATTTATACTTATTAGTTATGCTAGGGAATCAAAATCAATTCTTCGAATCAGCGATTTTTCAAAGTACTGGACAAGAAGTCAATATTCAATTCCTGCATATGGTTACAGGAGGTTGTATTAATCAAACTGTTCATTTACAAAGTAATAAGGGACATTTTTTCCTAAAATGGAATGAGCTAAACTCACTTCACAATTTTCAGCAAGAAGCGAAGGGCTTAGATTTGCTGCGTGCCAATACAGATTTAACCGTGCCAGAAGTGTTGGGATATGACCAATTGGAAAATAAAGCCTATTTGTTGCTTTCGTATATTGATTCCTACCCTACTAAACCAAATTACTGGGAGCACTTTGGTCAATCTTTAGCTCAACTCCACAAGCAAAGTCATGATTACTTTGGCTTAGACTTTGATAATTACATCGGTTCGCTTCCTCAAAAGAATGCACAGGAAAGTGATTGGCTGTCCTTTTTTATCGAAAACCGATTAAGAGTGCAATTTGGCTTAGCCTATTACAATGGTTTAATTGATCAGCACTATTTGAAGAAGCTCGATCAACTTGCTGCGAAGCTTGATGGCTTTTTTCCTGAAGAAGCTCCTGCCCTACTCCACGGCGATTTATGGAGTGGTAATGCCCTAGTTGATCATGACGGAACTCCTGCCTTAGTTGACCCAGCAGTATATTACGGGCATCGCGAAATGGAATTGGCCTTCACCAAATTGTTTGGCGGGTTTCCAGAAACATTTTATGCCGCTTATCATGAAGCTTACCCCATCGCTCCTGGCTTTGAGCAACGTAAAGCCATTTATAATTGTTATCCCCTCATGGTTCATGTCAATTTGTTTGGCAAAAGTTATTTAAGTGGCATAGATCGCGTATTTGACGCGCTGCTGTAACACACAACATCGCTAGGATTGTATTGGCTAGGCGTTTAGCTAGCTTACATTTCTTTTATCAATAGTTCTACTTCAAATATCTCTTGGAAGTCACTGGGTACATGGACTTCTGTTTCTTTTACCGCACTGACACTTACCCGATCTTTCCCAATCTTCTTCTTTTTCAAATACTTTTGGATAGCAACAGCAGATCTTAATGCATGCTCTTCCGTGTAACCCGCTTTCCCAAAATGCTCTAATCCTTTAATTTCAATCTTCATGGTGGGATGTTCTTTTAATACACGCACTAACACATCTAAGGCCATAAAGGACATGGGCTTCAATTTTTTCCCATCAGGTGTAAAATGTACGTTGGTCAACGGAATAATTTCTCCTTTCTTTAACGGAGCCATATAGATATTTCGGTACACCTCATGTACATCCATTTCATCTACTAAATGAAGTTCCTCAAATACAGGTAGATATCCCTTTAGCTCTGCTCCTATACCATAATGATGTCCATACTGTAATACGAGGTGATAATGCCCATCGGTAGGATCTGAGTTTGATGAGCCTAATTCTTCATGCTGCCCTAAATCATAGTAAAACAACTTGACCCCTAAGGGTTCATGCGTATCGAGGTGAAATACTTGCCCCTTCACTACCACAGCATCTTTAGCTTCTTTGGATGTTTTTAACTCCTTATCTTGTGCAAAAGCTGCCATACTGGTAAGTAAGACCAACAGTAATAAAGTGATTTTTTTCATTTGAGCATTCCTTTTTATCTGATTATATTAAGTGGGCTATTGGTTCTTAAATACCCCTCAAAAAATAACCATGTATTTTAATCTGCTTATTTTCTGTGTGGTATTTATTTTCCCTTTAACGAAAAACCATGTTAAGAATTGTAGCCTAAGAAACTGTTTGAACTTTTTCTACAGCACTTTTCTTGTTTCGTTTATACCATTTTCTCCCAAAATGGAAGACAGTAACAAAGATGCCAAAAATCATAATGATTCCAATAGCTGCCGCTAAATCATCCTCTGCTGGTGTAAGTTCATCTAATACTTCTACCCATTCAGGTTTTAATTCTACATTGATTTCATTTTCTTGTATCAACGAAAGCATATACCACAAAAATAGCCCTAATCCCCCTGGATCTTCTCCTCCGTATGACGCTGCTTCAAATTGCTTATTAAACGTGTAAGGGTGTAATTGTTGTTTAATCAATCCTTTACTGATGGAGCTGTACAAGAGGTACTCCGCATTGGGCGCTAAATAAGCAGGGCGAATTCCATAAATATCGCCTACAACTAAGGGATACGCCTCTTCCGTTTGCAAGTCTAAATCCCAAACCTTAACCGCATCTAAAGAAATAATGTAAAAATAACGACCTGTTGGATCAAAACCACTGGCATCAATCGCGTTGATTGTTAAAATCCCACCTTCTTCCAACTTACTTAAGCTTTTCACTGACGCTTTATCCGCAAAATCATACAAGCTAATTTCCCCATGTGCATCGGCTTGTATGGCTTTTCGAAAGCTGTAATAATTATTTGACAACTGACCTTCAGCAGTATTTAAAAATGATTCTTGATAGACCAATGAACCCGTTGGGATATTGTATATACACATGATTTCATCTTCCGTTATACTTGGCCGTATGAATAGGTAATTACCATCTACTGAAACCGTTACATCATATTCATTAAAATCTAACCCATCTTTTAATACAATTACCTGCTCTTCCTTTAAATGGACAGGATTTAGGAGTTTGATGGTAGTTCTATCCTGAGGTAACATGATGAGGTTTCCATTAATCGCGAGTCCCAAAAACCTTCCAAGATTGTCTCTTTCCCACAGCCATTTTTTTTCGTTATAATCATAACACGCAACAATGTGCTTGCTTTTCCCAGTGCCATCGTCTTTATGAACAGCTACGTAAATCACATTTCGAGTAGGATCGTGTTGGAAAAACCGCACGCTTTCTTGTTTTATCTCAGGAGGAACATTTCCTACTTCCTCCATGTGCCCACTCTCAATATCTACCAGGAAAAAGTCTTTTTGTGATAACCGTTGTACAAAAAATACATTAGGTTGATTGGTTACGGCCATAAATGAGACAGATAGAAACAAACTATCATTTACCTGATCAACATAATGTTCGGCAGGAAAGCTTAATGTAATTTCCCCATTAATATTATACAATAGAAATACATCAGAGCTAGCCACATCAGCAAAGTGACCTGAAGTTTGATACGTTTTTACGATTTGATGTTTTTCCAAATCCCATTCTTCCTGAGAAATGCCACTCGCAATGAACCGCTTTCCTGAAGGCCTGAACTTCAAATTGGAACAAAAAAGTTTACCAAAGCGATCTTTCACCTCATTTGTCATCCAGTCTATGTATTGAATTTCTCCCCGTATGGCCAACAAGAGATGTCGATGGTTTTGCGGATTAAAAGCCATCGCAGTAACCCGCACGTTGCTTTTAAACTGATAGCGCAATGCGTAGGTACGCGTATCCCAAATGTTAAATGTTGAGTCTTGTTCAAAATAAGCCGCTACAAAGGCTAAATCTTTACTGAATCGTACTTTACTCGCTACATGGGGAAATTCCATCTCAAAAGAAGGAGCAGAACGACCTTCTTCCCATACATATACTTTTTTTGCATCTGTTGCCACAGCTATTGCTTTTTGATCAGGTGCGCTTTCACAGGCCACTACTCTTCCTGTTGAAGGTAACTTCCCAATTGCTTGGAGCGCTGTATTTGGTGCTAGCAGGTAGATGGAACCATCCTTGCTAATTGCCCACGCCCTGTCCTCTCCAGCATGCTTTAATGCAACAATATGCTGTTTTATATTCCATGAATCCAGTTGGGCCGTATCCTGTATATCGTAATAACCAACTCCTTGTTCAGTACTTGCATAATAATGCATCTGCTGTGGCTTTAATAAAATGGCAGGTTCTTCTGAAGGAATATCATGTACGGGAAATTCTAATCTATTTTCTCGATATACCTTAAAAGCTTGCCGCTTAAACCCTGAATGCTTGTACTCCTTATAAGCCAAATTAAATAATGAAAAAGCGAGGTTGTCTTGTCCTGTAGTCTTGAATAACTGCGCCAACTGTGCAAATGAATCTGCTTTGCCTTTTTTATAAAGTTTATAGGTCGCGTAGGTCGCCAATATTGAGACTATGATGATTAAGATGGTCGCTACACTTCCTAATTTCCGCACATTCCTTCTAAAGCGCTGCGCTTTGAGGGCTTTTTCACGACTTTTCTCGATCAGCTCTTCTTCCTTTTTCAGCCAAATCCGCATTCCAGCAGCACCCGTTTCTACAATTTTCAGGTCTTCTTCATCAATCAAACTCTCTTCATTGTGTGTATAGCTCGCGAGTTTATTTTCTAAGATAATTGATGCGCGTTGCCCTGGTTTATCAGATTGCCGAAATTCTTTTTGAATAATTGGTGCTAAAGTATCGTGCGCTAAGCCACTCATTCCCATTCCTGCATCGGTGAGCAAGTATAGGTCTTTACAAAGCTGTAACAAGTCATCTACTTCGGTGCGTTCTGCGCCATAGCGCTCCCGCAACTCTTCTAAATTGTGTACATCAGCAGTAGCAAGTTTCGTCGTGTGAAAATACAATACATCTAAGGCTAATCCTGATTTTTCTAGTTCGGGCAACGCTGATTTGAGCAATTCCATTTGTTCCCTAAAAAAATCATCCATCAGTATGCCTTGTTTCTTGAGCTGTTGATATTTTTCGACACTAAACACGCGCGTTTCTTCCTTTTCGCTCAAGCGCCACATTTTAGTCAGCAAGATTTGTAATACAGGAGCAATTGGCGAATCGCGATCTTCCAATAAGTCATCGGCAATGACTTCGGGTAATTCAGGCTCAATCTCCAAACAATACCTTTTACGCAATGCCTCTGTCGATACCAAGCCTTTCACCACTTCGATGATATCTCTTTTTTCTAATTTCCGTAAGAAAATATTTTCCCGTGGTAACTGAAGTTTTTTGATGCCTTCTTCTATTTCTGGATGATATTCTTTTCGATACGAAAGAATGAGCTTTCCTTGTGGTTTTGACCGTGGATCACCAAATACATCGAACAAAGCAGCCAAACTCCATTCTAATTCGTGTTCTATTTCTGGATTTGGCTTTGTGTAGGCTTCTTCCACTTGATCGAGCAACACCACAAGCGGTCGTTTTGCTTGTTCCTCTTTGTTTAGCCACAGTGTTTTCAACTCAACAACCTCCACTTCTTGCGTTTCGTGTTGTGAAACCACTACTGCCGACTCAAGAACGTCAATGGCTCGCTGCACATTATCTGCTGCTTCTCCACTTAAAATAGGAAGTAGATTCTTTAATTGCTCAATCCGAATATCCTTCTCCTGGTCAGTGGTATAGGCTTGTTGTACATCACTTCCTCCGAGTGCTGCTCTGAGAGAATTAATTAAGCCTTTTTGGGCATCTCGCCTTAAATAAATCACTTCACACACCTGCTCTAATCGGGGAAATAAGCCCGCATCTAACATGGAAGATTTCCCTACACCAGACTGCCCATAAAACAATAAGATTGGCGCAGCATTAGGATCTACTGTCCGCTGGAATAGTTCTCGAATGTAGTAGGATCTCCCAAAAAAGACTTCCGCATGATTGCGATCATAACGCTCTAAAAAGCGATAGGGCTGTTCGGGCAAATGGAGTGATGGCGGTTTGGGCAAGCCAAATAAGGGATTTGCAGCAGCTTCTGGCAAGGACCACTTTTTAACGATTTCCGCTCCTTCTTTGAAGTGGATTTCCCAAGGGAAACGATCGGGTGGATTTGTGGGCGAAAGGTTTTTCGCCTGTATACTGGTATCAGCTGATGGTTCAGCGGACATCTCCTCCCAAAATAAATCGCGCAAGTTTGCGGTACCTTTGTGGATTTTCACTTCATCCACCGCATCGCCCCATGCTTTTTGGATGGAATATCCTTTTGCTAAACCACCATAGAATCGGATGGCAAGCATGGTGGCAATATCATCATTAATGGATTGTGAAGTACCGATAACTGCTGGTAAACCTGCGGATAACAAATCCAATGCATATTGACTAGACGAACATCCATTGAGAAATACCGTTTGCAAGCTTCGTTGCTTTGCCAAAAAGGATACGAGTCCTTCACTGTGTGCACTGGCATGTTCACCTTCTAAATTTTCTAGTAATAGCTGATAACCATTTGAATGCCCCCCATAATGAAAAATAGCAATTCGATTTTGATAGCGTTCATCTTGAAAAACCTCAATAATTTGGCTAATGGTCACATTTGCGCGTTCAACCACTTCACAGAGTTCTTCTTTGATGGCAGGTAAAAGTACATTTCTGATGCCCGCTAATTCTTTAGGCAAGTTACGCAGGTAAGCAGTATTATCCACTCGATCATTAGCAAAAGCAAGAAAAATGACAGGTTTAGGCATAGTTATTTGGTTATCAGACTATTCTATACCAAAATACAGGATGTTTCCAAGCAAAACAAGTCTTTATCTGTTGGAGTGTGCTTATTTATCTATCAATGAGTTTTGCCTCAAACTGTTTATGTATTTAGCATAACAATGCTATATTTACGCTCAACTATTTATTTAATCAACAAAGTTTTATGAATATTGCCGATGCTCTTTTAGCCCTTGCCTCAAAGGAAGACGCAGAACAACTTGCTGTTTACATTGGTGATGACCCTACGCGATTCAACGCATTGATGGATATTTTTTTTGGAGAATCTTATCGTTTAAATCAACGTGCAGCTTGGGTAATGACACACTGTACCAAAAACAATCAAGCCTTAATTACCCCTTATATTGAACGATTAGTACATAATCTCAAAAATGACGTTCATGATGCAGTAAAACGAAATACCGTAAGACTCTTACAAGATTATGACGTGCCTGATGAGTTACTTGGCGAATTAGCAGATGTGTGTTTCGGATTTCTAGCTTCCAACAAAGAGCCGATAGCCGTTAAGGTATTTTCCATGAGTGTACTCGCGAATATTGTTGAAAAACACCCTGAATTAAAAGGCGAATTGCAAGTTTTAATTGAAGATCAATTGCCTTATGGCTCAGCGGGTTTCAAAAATAGAGGGAAAAAGGTATTAGAAAAATTGCGGAAAATAGAGTTTATCAACAATGATTAATTATAGGCAAAAAGACTAGATTACTCTACCCGATGGTTTAACACTTAAATCTGCTATTCAAGGCTTCTGAGCCT
>JBMYQA010000154.1:0-13615 GCA_049600855.1 Flammeovirgaceae bacterium
GAGACAAAATCTACCTCGTCTCCTTGTGCAGAAACAATGACTCCCCGATCTCCTGCTTTAACTAATTTTTGTAAATCAGGGTTCAAACGCTCTATTTCTTGCTGATTCTGAAAGATGAGTAGAAAATCAGTTTTACCTTTTAAAACGACTTGAGGTGGGCAATCAAATGCTTCAAGCAATATTTTTGGAGCTTCAATTTGATGCAACTCATCGGTTGGGAAATCTAAGATTAAATCGGTTGCTGATTTATCTACTGTGAGTTTGCCACTTCTTGGCGAGTGAAATGTAATGCGATTTGCTGGATGTTGGTAATAAGTGAATAACACAAAAGCCGTGGCTAGGGTGGCGTGTCCACATAAATCCACCTCAACGGTTGGAGTGAACCAACGCAATTCATACTGTGTTCCTTTTTTCACAGCAAAAGCAGTTTCTGCTAAGTTATTTTCAGCGGCAATATTTTGCATCATGGCATCATCTAACCACTCGTCTAAAATACAAACTGCTGCGGGATTACCTGTAAATACACGATTTGCAAAAGCATCAATTTGGTAAAGTTTGATTTTCATGTTGGGCTCGGATCTTTTTTGAGAGCATAAAAATAGTCCGTTAGTTCTGAAATCACCAAGTGAGCCTTTCAGAATTAACGGACTACCTGCTTAAGTCGTATGACTAATAACTCAAGCCTACTTTCTTATAGATAAAACCAAGCAACCAAGCGGGACCAATCATTAAAAATTGTAAGTCTTTGAAAAAAGAAGGTTTCTTTCCTTCAACAGCATGCCCATAGAATTGCCCAATCCAAGCAACTACAAATATGATGAGGGAGACCAACCACAGACTCATGCCCACATTGTTGTCGATATAAATATTGCCCATCATGGTCAATACACAAACGGCTAACATGCCTAAAAACATGCTAAACGAAGTGCGTAAGTAGAAAATCAATCCAAAGATGAATAATAGCGTACCAAAATTGGCATAAGGAGCGACCGACTCAGGAACTAAGGCTTGCATAAAGCCACTAGGAATACTTGCTAACAAACCATAAACGGAAAAGAAAATCAAAGGGATACAAATCCAGTGCATGAGTTTGTTAATGGGGTTTTGATGACTTTCTCCGTACTCATCAAACCATTGTTGCATTGTTCTCATTTTCATTTATTTTTTTAAAGAATAGATGATTTACTACATATCCAATTCAATCCATTAGGCTTCCTTATCAACTTGTAGCTCCTTGATTTCAGTATTTCGGAATTTTACAATTTCACGGTATTCTTCCAAGCCTTTTTCAGTAAGCACGGGCATTACTAAATGCCACAGGTGTTGAATTGGAGAAGCCTCTTGCACCGCCGCATCTGGAATAATTTCTCGTTGGGATAACCAAAACGCGCTTACCATCCAAATGGAGTGCCCCAATCTACCATAATCAATAAATTCATCTTCGGGCTTCATTCGTCCAGTTTCCACATAATAATCAATCAGCTTTCTGCCATCCGCCATTCGTTGATAGACTGATTTTTCGTACATCAAGCCCAAATCTGGATACGTTCGAGAGATGTGAACAATGTCAATAAAAAAGAAACGGTATTTATGCTGATAGACATAAAACTTATTCAACATCTGCTCAAAATGATGGAGAGTCAGAAAACCTCCAGGCATAATGTAAGTTTGAGATTCTTCTAGCATTCGCTCATAAATGGCCATCATGAGCATCACTTTCGTTTTATAGTGATAAGTTAAATTCCCTTGACTAATCCCTATTGCTTTTGCGATATCTCTTAAACTGACATGAGCATAACCCTTTTCATTGAATAATCTAACGGCTTCTTTTAGTATCTTTTCTTTGGTGCTAGACATACTAACTGGTTAATTGATGATACAAAATTAGGTCTTACAACCTATAAAAACAAATAAAAATAGTTCGATTGACCTAATTATTATAATAATACAACTTATAATAAGTTATAAAACTACCTTCACTATCTGAAAGAAATGTAATGAACGAATTGAAAATCAACAATTTTGATTGTGCCATTATCCATAGTTTTACATGTATGCATTTTCAATATTCTGGTTAAGTTGAAATTGGATGGAAAGATAATTGGAATAATCCACTGAATTATTGTGTTTTATTTATCTTTGTTGGCCGAATTTAATCTGACATTTTCAGAGGGAAAGAACAGAAATCAATTTTATGTATTCATATCAATACCTTCAGGCATTTAGTGAGCAAGTTTTCCAAGCCATGGGATGCCCAGCAGCAGATGCCGCTTTAGCAGCTCAAGTACTTATTTCTGCAGATTTAAGAGGGGTCGACTCTCATGGTGTGGCTCGTCTCATTGGCTATGTACGCTTGTGGGAAAATGATCGGGTAAATCCGACACCAACGATTAAGGTGGTACACGAAACGCCGAGTACGGCTGTTATTGATGGAGATGCAGGGTTAGGCTTAGTGGTAGCTCCAAAAGCCATGGAAATTGCGATGGAAAAAGCAAAAAATGCTGGAACGGGTTGGGTATCGGTAAAAAACTCGAATCATTATGGTATTGCTGGATATCATGCCATGATGGCGGCTCAGCAAGATATGATTGGTTGGTCTATGACCAATGCGAGCCCATTAGTGGCTCCCACCTTTTCGACAGAACGCATGTTGGGTACCAATCCGATTGCAGTAGCCATTCCTGCGGGTGAGCAGCCTGACTTTGTGGCTGATTTTGCTACCACCACAGTGGCCAATGGAAAATTAGAGATTTTACAGCGCAAAGAAGAGCTGGCACCAATGGGTTGGGTTCAAACGGCTGAAGGCACTCCTTCTGACAACCCATTAGAAGTAAAACAAGGAGGCGCTTTATTGCCATTAGGTGGCGATCGCGTACATGGTAGTCATAAAGGCTATTGTTTAGGCTCCATCGTTGATATTTTATCTGCAGTACTTTCGGGCGCAAATTATGGGCCTTGGGCTCCACCATTTGTGAGTTTTCTACCACTTCATCCCAATCCTGTTGGAGAAGGGCTTGGGCATTTTTTAGGTGCCATGCGCGTGGATGCTTTCCGACCTGCGGAGGAATTTAAACAGCACATGGATAACTGGATTGAACGTTTTCGCAATGCTGAAACCACGGAAGGTCAGGAAAAGGTGTATATTCCAGGTGATCCTGAACGAGAAATGGAAGCTAAACGAAAAGAAACAGGAATTCCGCTATTAGCTCCTGTAGTGAATAACC
The DNA here is from genome assembly GCA_049600855.1 of Flammeovirgaceae bacterium. Classification (GTDB taxonomy): domain Bacteria; phylum Bacteroidota; class Bacteroidia; order Cytophagales; family Flammeovirgaceae; genus JBMYQA01. The sequence continues at coordinate 3,225 of JBMYQA010000154.1, forward strand.
TAAGTGAAGTAGCCGAAAAGTTTGGGTTGGAGTTTGAGAAAAAATAGGGAACTACTGTGTTTTTCTAGTCACTGTTTTCAAATCCAAGCAGCGGTTTAAACTCATTACACTGTCCGTTAAGTAACTAGGTGAATCAAGGCAGCAAGGTCTCACTTTGTATTTTTTGGTATCCTCCTGACTGGGCTCGACTGCGAGCCCAGTCAGGAAGGCACTCACGGAAGTAAATTCTTAAACTAATACAGCAATATCGCAGTAAATATTAGAATCGTACTATTGATTCGCACAATTAATCTAATCAAAAGCTGGTAGAATAAAATTCTACATCACTTCGAAAAGTAGATCAATAGGAAAGGCAAGCCAAAAAAGGTAAACAAGAAATAGACAAAACCAATGACCCGCGAACGGCACGTGGCGTATCCAAGTAATCGTGCAATGTATATGGGGAAGTTGCGTACCGAAGGGATAGGAAAAAACAACAGAATACCGATCAAATTGAACATCACATGCGCCAATGCTAAACTTACGGCTGCTTCTGAATTAAATAAAGCAGCCAATAAAGCGGTTGCTGTTGTGCCTAAATTAGACCCCATTAAGAAACCAAATGCATTTTTTAGCTGCACTTTATTTTGGGCAACCAATGGAACGATTAATGAAGAGGTAATGGAACTCGATTGTACGCCCCCCGTAATGATGGTTCCCCATACCAATGACTGAAATGGATTACCAAAGAAATAACGCTGTACTTTATTTCTAAAATCACCGATCAAAATTTCATTGATCAATTTAGAGAATAGCTTTAGCGATACAAATAACAAGAGGATGGCCAGAATCAATAGCGGCCAAGGCCAATTACCTACTAGGTTAATCAAAAACTTACTGAGTAAATCAACAGGAAGTATACCTGTAAACATCCCTTCATTGGCTCCGTTTGTCTGAGCAAGAGGAAGCCAATCGGTAATCTTGTGAGATAATTTGGATAGAAACTGAGTAGAATACTCTAAAGGGAATAAAATGAGTACTGTTCCAATATTGAAAAAATCATGTAGAGATGCTGCCGCAATTGCTTTGCTAAACTCATTTCGATTGGAAACATGGCCTAAAGCCACAAAAGTACTGGTTACTGTAGTACCCACATTCGCTCCCATAACAATGGGCACAGCAACTTCCATGGGCATTGCATCCATCCCTACCAAAGCCACAAGCATAGAAGTAACGGTAGAACTGCTTTGTAAAATGGCAGTCACCAATAAACCAATGAATAAACCAACAAATGGATTTGACTCGACATTTAGATAGCGACTGACTAGGTCTTTTCCGATGAGTTCAAAGGCTCCATTCATTAAGTCTAATGACAAAAGAAATAGGAATAAAATTGCAATGACTGCAACTGTTTTTTGGAAAATATAGATGACTTTTTTGCTCATTAATAACCGCATTCTGCTCGCGAAGGCGCAAAGCTAACGATCTACCTTGTATTTGCACTTGTTCTTTTTTTAATAAATGGTGAATTTCAAAGGTTTTGCATTGTGGTAATGTTAGAGAATTGTGAAATTTGCCTTACAAAAGCAAAAAAAATGTTACACGTTCAATTAAAACGAGGAAAAGCGATTCATCTACAATCAATTCCAGTACATTTAAGTTCATTTTGATCTCAAGAACTTTACTTTACTTATGAAAATTTACCTAATTCCTAACTTATTATACGAACAGACCCAAGATCTCATTCCTACTAAGGCACACGAAGCGTTATTGGCTTGTACCTACTATTTAGTGGAAAATGAACGTACGGCAAGAAGGTTTATTGGTTCGCTGAAGTTAGGTATTGACATCCGATCTTTACACTTTTTTATTTTAGACAAAAAAACATCTACCCAACAGTTGCAAGCTATTTTCCATCAAATTCCCCAGAATTCCGCTGTTGGCATCATTTCAGAAGCGGGTGTTCCGTGTGTAGCTGATCCTGGTAGTCTTGCTGTTGATTTTGCGCATCGAAAGGGTTGGGAGGTCATTCCCATTTCAGGGCCTTCTTCCATTTTGCTTGCGTTAATGGGTTCGGGTTTTAATGGGCAATTATTTACTTTTCGTGGCTATTTGCCGATCAAAGCCCCTGATGCCATAAAAAAGCTGAGAGAAATCGAAAAAGAAGCGCGGACAGGACATACGCAAATTTTCATGGAAACGCCTTTCCGAAACAACAAACTCTTCGAGTTGATTTTACAAAACTGTGGTAAAGATGTCAAACTGTGTGTGGCATCAACTATTACCGCACCTGATCAATTCATCAAAACGAAAGTGATTGGTCATTGGAAAAAATCGGATGTCGATCTTCATAAAAAACCGACCATATTTTTATTGGGTACTTAAGTGAGCCTCTAAGACCATCATAGCATGTTGATAGCCAATGTCAAACATCGTTTCAGCGTGTTTCCAATCAAAGGTGAGGTAATTGGCCATTTGAGGTGGTTCAATTAATACAGATAAATGCTGCTTTCGGAAATCAACATTCTGATTAATTGCCAAATTAAAGGTGCGCTCCAGCACATGTTGGTAATGCTTCACTGGTTTAGTACCCGAATGATTTGAATTACACCCAATAATGAAATCGCATTCACGCTCAATTAATGGTTCTACGGGTAGGTTATTTAAGATTCCGCCATCCACCAACACTTTCCCATTCCAATTGATGGGCTTAAATAAAATCGGTACACAAGCTGAGGCGAGCAAGGGATCAATCAAATCACCTTCTGTGAAAAAAACACTTTCCCCAAATTCTAAATCTGTGGCGTTTACACAGAGTGGGAGTTGTAGTTGATCGAAGCTTTTCGGTAGGTAACTCGCCAAAAATCGCGCTAATGGCCGAATGCTTAATAAGCCCTTGATGCCTGGCCTTGAGGTAAAAAACGGCCACAATTTCATTTCCTTAAATGCATGGAGAATCTCTTTGGGCGGATATTCAGCGGCATAAAAAGCACCAATAAATCCACCAAAGCTCGTCGCTGAAATTTCACGAGGTTGCAAGTTTTTTTCTTCTAAGGCTTGTAATACGCCTAAATGCATTAAGCCCCGAAACCCTCCACCTGATAAAACGAGGCCAATTTTTTTCTTTTCCATGTGATGATATTGATCAATCAACAAACAAACTACATCCGTTTTCTACAAAATTGCCACAGCTACTTTCCAAAAACAAGTGTTGTAAAATGGTAGGAACTTCTTTTCCTTCTATATTTGCGAGCAGATTTAAACAACGGCAATCATGATACCCATGAAACAAAATCCTTTTGCAGATTATGCAGATGTGACCCATGAAATTTTTTCACGCCATCTACAGGATTTTAGAAAAGTTCATATTTACCTTCCTCCATCGTATTTGCGGAGTAGCAAGCAATACCATGTGTTGTATATCAATGATGGTCAGGATATGAAATTACTCAAACTGAAGGAGAACCTCGCAACGCTCTATCAAGCAGGAGCCATTGATGAATTGATTGTAGTAGCCATTCCCGCACATCATCGCATTCAGGAATATGGTGTGGCAGGAATTCCCGACTACAAAAGACGTGGAAGTAAAGCGGGTAAATACAGTAAGTTTATCATCAATGAATTGATGCCATTTATTAATGCACAATACCGCACGAGCAAGTTTATTCCCAAAACAGCATTCATCGGCTTTTCCATGGGCGGACTGACCGCCTTTGACATTTGCTGGAATCACCCCTTTCACTTTGGCTTAGTAGGCGCTTTTTCTGCCTCATTTTGGTGGCGGAGTAAGGCGTTTGAAGAAGGCTTTGAAGAAGATCGAGATCGCATCATGCACAATGTGGTGAAACACACTAAAAAGAAAGCAGGTTTAAAGTTTTGGTTTCAGGCAGGTACAGAAGATGAAAAAGAAGACCGCAACAATAATGGCATTATCGATGCGATTGACGATACGCTTGATTTGATGAAAGAGTTAGTCGAAAAAGGCTATTCCAAAGAAGCGGACATGCTTTACGAGGAAGTGGAAGGTGGTGAGCACAATTACGATACTTGGTCAGCGATATTGCCCAAATTTTTAAAATGGGCTTATGCGAAACCTGTTGTAAGCTATCTTTAAGTAGGTGCTGCATTGGCCAAACAAACAGAAATTTCAACAAAAAAAGGGGCTGAAAAGCCCCTTTCGTGTAATCATCAATCAAATAATCTTATGCTAACGAATAACAATAATTCAATTGTTATCGGTTTCTTCCGTATTGTTCGTGGCTAGAAACCCAATCAGAAGATGAAATCGCTGAGGCTAATGAAAGCTCACCAGCAAGCACAACTCCTGCAATAATCTCTGCCAGCTTCTTCACTTTGTCTTTTCCAAAGCAACCTAGTAGTTCTAAACATTCTTTTTGAGTTGCCAGTCCAACGCCTCCGCCATAAGTTGCAATGATTAAAGAAGGAATGGTAATAGACATGTACAAATCTCCTTCTTTGGTGATTTCGGCATGGGCAATACCCGCAGAAGATTCTGATACGTTGGCTACATCTTGACCAGTAGCGATAAACATGGCAGTAATACCATTTGCTGAATGGGCACCATTGTTATTTGCTCCCGAGAGAATTGCACCCACATTAGCAATGGAAGAGTGATAAGCTACTTTTTCTGGCTCTACCCGCATGTTTTGGATTAACACATCGCGCGGAATGGTGATTTCTGCTGTTACACGCTTACCACGGGTACGCATCACATTCACTTGCGAAGCTTTTTTATCGGTAGCTAAGTTCGATTCTAAATAGAAGTTCGTGATTTTATAATCTTTGTAATGATCTAAAATCCAGCTACATGCAGCAAAAGTGGCTCTACCCACCATATTTTGACCAGCGGCATCTCCTGTTGTGAAATTAAAACGGAGGTAAGCAAATTTACTCGCTAAAAATGGATCAATGTATTTTAATTTACCCGAACGAGTGGTCGATTCTGCTTCTTCGGCAATCTTATCTTGATTTTCCAATACCCACTTCACAAACTCACGCGCACCTCTGGCATCTTCAAATACAGATACAGGAGCACGTTGCATTACATCGTCCTGCACCGTACAAATTGGTCCACCACTCAAATTCAATACCTTCATGCCGCGGTTGTAGGAAGCTACCAAGGTTCCCTCAGCTGTTGCCAATGGAATTAGGAAATCGCCTTGCGCATGTTCTCCATTAATGGTTAATGGCCCTGCGAAACCGATAGGCACCTGAGCAACACCAGTGAAGTGCTCAATATTTCCTGCGGTGATGTGCGGATCAAACGAGTAATGAGGAATGTGCTCTAATTTTTTACCCGTGTATTCTTCTACAAATTTTTGACGGGCTTTAATTGCTTTATCTGAAAAATCGTCATGAAGATCACGCGGTAAACGAACCATATCGGGATTTTCGGCAGAAATGGCATCATCTACTGAGATTTTTAATTTGCCGAAAGGAGAAGTTTGAGCTACAATTTTAATCTCATATTTTCCTTCTTCTAAAGGATCGAGGTGTGAGAAGATATTGAGGATTTTGCGAAGTGGAAAGTCAATAGGATTGGCTTCCGATACTTCTGATGGGGCACGGAACTCTCCATTGCCAATATCAATAGAAACAGCATCGAGTGCCACATCGCGGCCACCAATTGAAATGGCTTCAATTCCTGTTAATTTTGCATCGCTTAATCGGTTCTTAATCGTAAACTGAACGCCTCTTGCCGCATTTTTGAGACTTCCTCGATTATAAAGTTGTTTTAGGACTAGGCTAGGTATTAGCATAAGTGATTGGTATTATTTGTTAGAATGAATTTTCTAAGTTGAATAAACAAGTCTATTTTAACGAACTTTGTTGAAAAATTCAATTTCCAAACTGATAAAAAATCTTTGTTTTTGCAAACCTAACCAATTGAAATTAATATCACATAGCGAATTTTCGCAAATTTTGAATAAATATAGGCGCACAAGCCTAAAATCAATGCATGATTACTACAAATGAATCCATCAAATGAGGGTGGTTAGTTTTGAGTTGCCTGCTTTATTTTTTGGCTTTCTTCATCGAGTACCCAACTCTTCAAGCAAAAATACTGTAAGTTAAACTTCCGGCCTGTTGAGGCGGTAAAGCCCCAAATTACCTTGGTTTGTCCGCCAAAAACCTCATTTACTAAATCTCTTTTGCCTTCGTATACTGTATTGCCATCCAACGTTACTTTAATTTGTTGCGTTCGCGGATTCCAACGAAAGCGGAAGTTATGCATCCGATCGTCTTCTAAGTTGTAATTGGCATTGTCGTTATTCCAAAAGTTGGGATGAAAGTTGGTACCTCCTTCTAAATAAGCCGCATGATCGCTGCTTGGGTCATTTTGTTGGAAATTTTGGTAGGTGTCAAATTCAATTGCAATGGAAGGGGAAATGTAATTCCCGCCCAAATAGTCTTTTCGCCAGCGACCGTAGCCCATACATTCTCCATACGTACCAAAAGCATTAAACCCTCTTGGGTCATTGTGGATAACGAAGGTAATGCCATCAGCGCCTTCATCTTTACTTCCCAAATAAATATCAAATTCAATTTCAAAAAAGCGCTCTAGGTTTAATTTTGTTTGATGATACGCAATTCCCTCACTGTAAGCCACATCAGGCGTGAGTTGAATGCAATCGCCCGTCATGTATTTGGCATCGCCAATGAGATTAAATTGGGCAATAGTGAGGTGTGTCATCAATAGACTGAATGCAAGCAGTAGGTATCTAGTCATGGTGGATGGGGTTTAATGGTATGCTATATAAAATAGCATTTTGTCGGAGTACTATCAATGAATATTTCATATATGGGAAACTCAGCCACTTGCTTAAAAGTTTATTTTTTGTGTTTTATCATTTTTTATGAGGTGTTTGTCAATGGTTTGGGATACTTTCCAAGCCATTTGGTTTTGTAGCTCGGTAAAAGTAGTATTGTATGTAGAAGGAACAAACGCAATAATGAGGGGGATATGGATGTTGTGTTTCATGGAAAAAAGAAGAATAGCACGTGTTAAAAACCAACAAAATGATAGATGTCTATGTCTGAAAGTTCGATTAACACAGAAGATATTATTCAAGTTATAATCGGAGCTTCTACGCTAGCAGTACCTGTGGCATTCTCGGAAGAGTCATGGAGGCTTAGCGAAACATTGCCTTTACTCAATGTAATTATACTTTTCCTATTATCCTTGATGTTTATAGGGTTGTACTCCATTCAAGGAATTTTTCAAGGCAAGGTCAAACATCGTTTGTACCATTTTTTTGTTCGTATTTTAATTGACTACGGAGTTACCTTGATTGTCGTTTTTATTATTCTACTTGCACTCAACAGAATGCCATTAATTGATGAGCCAATAATTGCCCTAAAAAGAATCATCGTGCTTTCTTTTCCTGCATCAATGGGAGGTGTAATTGTTGATGGTTTCGATAAAGAGTAGACAAGTTTTAAAAAATCATGAACCATGAAATTTAAAAGTAGAAAAGATAGTTTATTCCAAGCATTGATGTTTGGATGTTGTGCCTTGTTTGGTGGAATTGTGCTTTCTCGGACAATCGCTCAGGGAACGGTAGATTATGAATTTATCTGGATTGACCTGTTGATGCTCTTGGTTGTTGGACTTTTATTGTGGCTGAACTTCGGAACAGGTTATGAGCTTACTCAAACAGAATTAAAATATAGAAGTGGGCCGATACGTGGGAAAATAGAAATCAAACGAATAAGAGAAATCATAAAAGGTAAAAGCCTTTGGTCAGGATTAAAGCCAGCGACTGCAAGAAATGGGTTGATTATAAAATATGACAAGTATGAGGAAATCTATATCAGTCCAGAAACTAATGATACTTTTGTGAATAAAATTCTGGAATTGAATAATAATATAAAAATAACGACGGATTTATAGTCGAATGGAGGGTAGTTAATTGTCCATAAAGCATAACCGTTAGTAGAATGGGTATTGATTGCGAGCTTGGAGTGTAAGTTAAGAAAGACAAAAAAATCATTTATGAAGAATTTGAGTACCCATCTTTTTAATTAGCTTTCACTATGAAAAAAAATGAAATCGTAGTACTTTCCATTTTAGGATTATTACTTTCCGCAGTATTTCCTTTATCTGACAGTTTTATAGGCTTTTTTGCAAGTATTTATCAGTTGATAGCTGGTTTTATTTTTTTTGTTGTTAATGCCACACTAGGGATTCTATGGCTGCAACAAAAAAAGCGCTCCTTTGTGACAAAAAGTATCTTGCCATTTGTATTATCCTATTCAGTTTGTGTGATTCTCTATACGTTCTACTGGGTGAGCTGGTCTGATGGTGATACATTTCAGTTTGCATATACCTTGCGGTCTTACCCACATCAGGAGTCTTTACTATTGCTGAGTTTATATTTTGCTGGGCTTTTATATGGATATTTAAGAAGAAACCGAAAGGCACTTAAAGTGACTGTTGGTACTTTACTTGTGGGAGCATTGTCGTTCGTGCTGTTTTATTTACAACCGTTTACAACAACCTCAGCACAAATTGATGGGGTGCAATTCATTGATGGAAATTATAATTCTATAGAAGCATTAATTCGTCAAGATCAATTTAAGAATAAAACAGTTTACATAGACTTATGGTTTAGTAGCTGTTCGCCTTGTATTGATCAGTTTAAACATCATTTACCTAAACTAAAAAAAGAACTAGCTGCTCATGAGATCAGCTATTTGTATTTGGCTAGGGAAACGAGTCACTTGGATAGTAAACAGCGATGGATTAAGGCGATAGCAAAATATAATTTGAAAGGGTGGCACTATTATTTTCCAAAGGCAGACGAGCGGATCATTTGGGATGAGATTCGAAACAACGTTAAACTCGAATATGAAGGCTATCCACATTATTTGATCGCCAAGAATGGGAAAGTTATTTCATACAATGCCCCAAGGCCAAACGATTCAGATTTAGTTTTAAAACTGTTAAACGATGCATCCAAGCAGACTGAATAGTTATTGTGAATGCTTTCACCAGCAAATACTAAAATAAATATATAACCAACGTACTTAGTCTAGTGAAGACCTAATCATATCCGGCAGATGAATCACCTATTCATCATAGCGAATCATTTAAACCCCTAAAAAATGAAAAGTAAATTTGCACTAATTTTATTATCAATCATCCTATTTTCTTGTGACGATGATGATTCGTCAGCAGTAACTGAAGGAAATTTAATCGGTCAATGGACCATCGTACAAAGGATGGTTGATGGAAGTGAAATGGCGCTTGGAGAGTGTGAACCATTCAGCATTTATACCTATAACGAGGATAGTACCTATAATGAATTACATTATGCAGCAGTGGCTAATTCAGCATGCTTAGATAATCCAAGTACTGAATTTAATGGAACTTGGCAAAAGAATGCTGGAACAAGTTATTCTTTTACCAACTCGAACAATCAAACCTCTGAAGTGGTGATTGAGTTTGCCTCCAATAATTCGATCACCATAACCTCTTCTGAGGTTACAGACCCCAATGGCCCAGTTATTCAGACAATCACTGAAAAGTTTGATCGAATAGAATAAGTACCTCTCAAAAAATAAGCTCCGAGTGTCGGGCCAAGCACTTACTTAAGCAAGTGAGCAAAAAGAATCAGTAAAAATGCCGTATTCATTCTGCTTACATGCTTAACAAGGAGTTAAATAATTCTGAGTGCTTAATAGCATTCAGTTTTTAGAACAAAAAAACGGTATGGAGTGATTTCCATACCGTTTATTAAATTTATTTTTACTGGAATAAAATTCCGTTAGAACAGTTTGAGACAGCTCACAACTATTTTTACCTACTAAACCGTAGTGAGGTTTGAAATGAATTTTTCGATTTCTGTCAAAGAGATTTTATTTTCATAATATGCTCTTCCGAAAATCACGCCATATAAGCCTAAATCATTCAATTTCTTAATGTCATCAATCGAGCTTACGCCACCACTTGCCAAAAGTTTAATTTCAGGAAAACGTTTTCCGATCTCTTTGTAAAGTTCAAAGTTCGGTCCATCTAACATTCCATCTAAGCTGACATCCGAACATTTTACATACTGAATGCTGCGTTGATAGTAGTAATCTAAGTGTTCCATCAAGTCAATATCGGTACTTTTTTGCCAACCACGCACTTGAATTTTTCCATTAAACGCATCGGCACTTAGCACTACACGATCACGGCCATAGGACATAATCCATGAAGTGAAGAGTCTTTTGTTGGTAGCGGCTAAACTACCCACAGTAAAGCTAGAAGCATTGTACTCCAACACTTTCTGTACGTCTCCATCTGTATTGATACCTCCACCAAAATTTACTCTTAATTTGGTATGACCAGTAATATTTTGAAGGGCATCCCAGTTTTCGCCTTTTCCTTTGCCGTCTTTGGCTCC